>NZ_DAINNK010000025.1:0-57837 GCF_036735925.1 Povalibacter sp. | reverse complement strand
GGCGCTGCCCATAGTGCCAATTGTTGGCCGGGCGGGCGAAGAGGACGATCGTTCCCAGATCGATCCCCCGTGAGAGTTGCGCCGGCAGTTCAGAAGACTGGCCGGCGTTTTTTTTTGGTTTCCGGATATTGGCTCTGCAGTTCCTTTGCAGATCGATCAGGCTGGCGGATTTGCCGGCTCGTTCTGAGTCTGCTCCTGCTGCAGCGAAGTCGATGACGCATTGTCATCGCCATCGCCGGCCTGAGCACCGAGATAGCCGCCTATCGCGCCGCCCACAGCGCCGCCAACGAGGGCGGCCATGACTACCGGTAGCCGGACGGTACCCTGTGTTTCTCCATTGGGCATTTTGTATCTCCAGAAGGTTAACGACGGATCACTTGTTCGGGTGCGGATATCGCAACATTTGCCGCAAACCCGATGCACTTTCGCGTCGTTGCCCGGCCGATGCAATGACCCTTAGTATCAGCCGCTTTCGCGGGACGGGCAGATGAATTCTCGAAATCCCATGTCATTCGAGGACCTCATGCGTCACGCGGAATCGCTCGACCCGAAGGAGCGGTTGGCGTTTCTGCGCGAGACATGCGGCTCCGACGACGCATTGTTCGAACGTGCCTGCGACAGGATGCGTGCGAGTTCTCCGGACTGGTGGGATCTCGAGGACGAAACCGGATCGCACGTCGATGAAGGTGTTTTCGCCGACTATGTCGGCCAGATGATCGGACCGTATCGAGTCACGAAGACGCTGGGCCTCGGCGGAATGGGCGAGGTCGTGCTTGCTGAGCGCGCCGACGAACAGTTCCGGCAGCAGGTGGCGATCAAACTGGTCAGGCGTGGACTGGTATCACGCCAAGTGCGTGGACGGCTGAAGATCGAACGTCAGATTCTCGCCTCGCTGAACCATCCAAACATTGCGAAACTGCTGGACGGTGGCGTCACCAGCGACGGCACACCGTACATCGTGATGGAGTTCGTGGAAGGCGAGCCGATCGATGCCTATTGCGACCGGCATCGCCTTTCGACCCGCGATCGTCTGCGACTCGTGCAGACCGTGTGTTCGGCGGTTCACGCTGCGCACCGCAATCTGGTCGTGCATCGCGATCTGAAGCCATCGAACATCCTGGTGACGCACGAGGGCGTACCAAAGCTGCTCGACTTCGGCATCGCCAAGCTGCTCGACAGCCGGGAGTCCATGCATACGGTGGCGGAAACGCGCGCCGATATCCGCCTCATGACGCCGGATCACGCGAGCCCGGAGCAGATCCTCGGGCTGCCGGTGACGACATCGAGCGATATCTATGTGCTCGGCGTGCTTCTCTACGAGCTGCTGACCGGCTACCGACCGTTCAATGTGGTCAACAAGCCGTTCAGTGCGGTCGAGCGCCTCATCTGCGAGCAACCGCCGGTAACGCCGAGTGCGGCCGTTGCAGCGGCCCACGCTGCTGTCAGCGCGGATGAAGTCGCATCGCTGGCCGAGGCACGCGGGACTTCGGTCACGCGCTGGATCAAGGAACTGCGGGGCGACCTGGACAACATCGTCCTGATGGCGATGCGCAAGGAGCCCGAGCGTCGCTATGCCTCCGTGGAACAGTTCGCGACCGATATCGACCGGTACCTGAAGGGCATGACGGTCATTGCCCGCGCCGACAAGTGGACCTACCGGACTTCGAAGTTCGTGCGCAGACATACCGTGGCCGTGGGATTGTCGTTGGCGCTGGTGGCATTGCTCGCCGGCTTCGCAGTAACGACGGCCATCCAGTCGCGGCGCCTCGAAGAGGAACGCGATGCCGTGGCGGCTCAGCGTGCACGCGCAGAAGCGGAGCGTGACCGCGCCGAGAGCACGACCTCGTTCCTGATGGAGGCGTTCCGGGTTTCCGATCCCAATGAGAGCCGCGGCAACGAAATCCGGGCGCGGGAAATTCTCGATCAGGGCGCGAAACGCATTGACGCCGAACTGCGAGGGCAACCGGCCACGCAGGCGGTGATGCTGGACACGATCGGCCGCGTATATTTCAACATGGGCCTGTGGTCGGACGCCGAACCGCTGTTGGAAAGGGCGCGCGAGCTTCGCGTTGACTTGCTGGGCGAATACGATCCGGACGTCGCCGAAAGTTTCATCAGCCTTGGCAGGCTGCGCAGGGAGCAGGGCAAGTACGACGAGGCGGAATCACTATTCGCGCGGGCGCTGAAGATCAATCAGCTCGCTCCTGGATCGGAGACGTTGCAGGTTGCAGAAGTCCTGCGCGAGCAGGGCCTTCTCTTTCATCTGACCGGCCAGCTCGACGAATCGGAGCGGGCGTTCCGTCATTCGCTGGCGATCTATCGGCGAGTAGGTGCACCAGCCCTGGTAGTGACGCCGGTGATGTCCGATCTTGCGAACTTCCTGCAGACGCGGAACGACCTGCCGGCGGCCGAGCAATTGTTCCGGGAAGCGCTTCTCAGAGATCGACAGGAACTGGGTGAAGATCATCCCCTGTACGCGTCGCACCTGCTGCGCGTCGCTACCGTGACGCAGGCGCAGGGTCGTATCGACGAAGCAGAAGGACTATTCATTCAGTCCATTGCATTACTGCGTCGGGTCTACGGCGACAAGCACCCCGAAACCATCGATGCGCTCATCAGTCTCGGAAATCTGCAACAGGAGAAGAAGGACTACGACGCAGCTGAAAAATCATTCCGCACCGCGCTGCAGTTCGACCGGGAACTGCGCGGCGAGAAGCACAGCTACGTAGGCATCGATCTGATGCAGCTCGGCAGTCTCGCGGGCGCGCGTGGCCGCTACCAAGAGGCCGAACATTTGATTCGGGAATCCCTCGGTGTCTTGCGCGCGAGTCTGCCGGACAACCATCCGTACGTTGCGACGGGCGTCGCCAATCTCGGCCGCACACTGCTCGAGCTGAATCGGTTGAGCGAGGCGGAGACGACGCTGCGACAGGCCATCGAACTCGAAACGCAGGCGTTTGGCGCCGACAACGAGAACGTAGCGATCGCCAGGATTTCGCTGGCGCGAGTGCTCGCTGCACGACAGCGGCCAGCGGAAGCGGAGCCTTTGTTTCGCGAAGGTTATGCCGTGTTGCTGAAATCACGCGGCGCCGAGGCGCCAAGGACGGTGCAGGCCCGCCTCTGGATCACCGAGTTTTACCGGAAGCTGGGCAAGGATGCCGAAGCACAGGAACTATTTGCCGCGTCGATCGGCCGCGATGAGCGTTGATCCTCATCGGCTCGTACTGTCGATCCTGTCCGCCGTGATCGGGGCCTTCTCCTCGGGATTCTCCGTCTCATACAGTTCCAGCCACATCGCATTCAATATCGCGAACGCGCAGGCCAGTCCAAGACCGAGAATCCACGAGAAGTACCACATCTCAGTACGCTCCCTTCTGTATGTGCTCCAGCGAGACCTTGCCTCGCAGCACGCGGAACACCCAGCTCGTATAGGCCAGGATCAGCGGCATGAAGATCAATGTCGCGATCAGCATGATGAACAGCGTCGAGCGGCTGCTGCTCGCATCCCATACGGTCAGGCTGCTGCCGGGATCGAGCGAGGATGGCAGCAGGAACGGAAACGCAGCGAACCCGGCGGTACAGACTGTTGCTGCAGCCGTGAACGAACTGCCGAGCAGCGCCACTTCGGGGCGCTGACGAACGAACACGAAGGCGGCGATCGCGCCGACATAGCCGAGCACCGGCGCCAGCAGCATCCACGGATACCGGCCGTAGTTGTCGAGCCAGGCGCCGGTGCCGACGATCACCGCCTTGCCCACTGGATTCGACGGGCCGGCCGTATTGATCTCCGAGACGATGCGATAGCCGTCGACCGACATGGCGATCATCACGCCGCCGATCGTGAACAGCGCGATGTAGATCACAGCGGATAGACGTGCAGCAGCCGCGGCGCGATCGGCCAGCGGCGCGTGCGTCTTCCACGCCGCATAGGTGCCACCGTGCATCGCCAGCATGGCAACGCTCACGAGTCCGCACAGGACGCCGAACGGATTCAGCAGCGCGAAGAACGAACCCTCGTAGAAGACGCGCAGCGTCTCATCGAAGCGGAAGGGCACGCCGAGCAGGAAATTGCCGATGGCCACGCCGAACACCAGCGAGGGGACGAAGCCGGCGATGAACAGGGCCCAGTCCCAGGTGGCGCGCCAGCGCGGATCGCTGAGCTTGTTGCGGAAGACGAAGCCCACCGGTCGCAGGATCAGCGCCGCGAGCACCAGGAACATCGCGATATAGAAACCCGAGAACGACGTGGCGTAGAGCGGCGGCCACGCAGCGAAGATCGCGCCGCCGCCGAGGATCAGCCAGACCTGGTTGCCTTCCCACACCGGCTCGATGGTTTCGAGAAAGGCGCGGCGTTCCTCGTCGGTCCGGCTGATGAAGCGGAACAGCATGCCGACGCCGAGATCGAAGCCGTCGGTGACCGCGAAGCCGGCGAGCAGCACGCCGAGCAGCACCCACCAGATGATGCGAAGCGTTTCGTAATCCATCAGTGCGCTCCTTCCTCACCGGACCAATGCTCCGGTCCCTGCCGGATCACGCGCAGCATCAGGAAGACGTCGACGATGGCGAGCGTGCTGTAGAACACGACGAAGCCGATCAGGCTGAACCACACGTGGCCCGCCGATACCGACGAGACGCCGAGCGAGGTCGGCAGCATGCCTTCGATCACCCACGGCTGACGGCCGTACTCGGCGACGATCCAGCCGAGTTCGGCCGCGATCCAGGGCAACGGCAGGCTGTAGAGCGCGAGTCGCAGCAGTCCGCGATGGTTTTCGATACGCCGTCGTGCCGTCACGATGAAGGCCGTGCCGAACAGCACGATGAAGAAGATGCCGATGCCCACCATGATGCGGAAGGACCAGAACAGTACCGGCACGTTCGGTACGGTGGACCAGGCGGCGAATTCGATCTGCTCCTCGGAGGCCTGCCGTGGATCGGCAACGTAGTGCTTGAGCAGCAGTGCGTAACCGAGGTCGTGCTGGTAGCGGCTGAAGTTGCGCAGTGCCTCGGTGTCGCGGCCATCGGCGCGCAGTTTCTCGAGCGCATCGTAGGCGCGCAGACCGTCGCGAATGCGATTCCCGGCATCGGCCACCAGGTTGACGATGCCGGGTACTTCCTTGTCGATCGAGCGCGTCGCGATCAGGCCCAGCGCCCACGGAATCTTGATCTCCGCATGCGTCTTGCGTTCCTCCACGTCGGGAATGCCGAAGAGCGTGAATCCCGCGGGTGCCTTTTCGGTGTGCCACATCGCCTCGATCGCGGCGATCTTCATCTTCTGGTGTTCGGTCGCGGTGTAGCCGCTCTCGTCGCCGAGCACGACCACCGACAGTGCCGAGGCGAGACCGAAGCTCGCCGCCACGGCGAACGAGCGCCGCGCGAAGGCGCGGTTGCGCTGGTGCAGGAGATAGAAGGAACTGATGGCGAGCACGAACATCGCGCCCGTGACGTAGCCGGCACTGACGGTGTGTACGAACTTCGCCTGCGCCACCGGATTGAAGATGACTTCCGAGAACGAGGTCACTTCCATGCGCATGGTCTCGAAGTTGAACCGCGAACCGACCGGGTTCTGCATCCAGCCGTTGGCGATCAGGATCCACAGCGCCGAGAAGTTCGACCCGATCGCGACCAGCCAGGTCACCACCATGTGCTGCAGCTTCGACAGTCGTTGCCAGCCGAAGAAGAACAGGCCGACGAAGGTCGATTCCAGGAAGAACGCCATCAACCCTTCGATGGCGAGCGGCGCGCCGAAGATGTCGCCGACGTAGTGCGAGTAGTACGCCCAGTTGGTGCCGAACTGGAATTCCATGGTGATGCCGGTCGCAACGCCCATGGCGAAGTTGATGCCGAACAGCACGCCCCAGAACTTCGTCATCTGGCGCCAGATCCCGCGCCCCGTCATGACGTAGACGCTTTCCATGATGGCCATCAGGATCGACAGGCCCATCGTCAGCGGCACGAACAGGAAGTGATACAGCGCAGTGAGCGCAAACTGCAGTCGCGAGAGAATGACGACGTCAGCGTCGATCATGATCTGTCTCTGAAGCAGGAGAGGGATCGAGCAGATGCTGTTCGACGCGGGTCGGCGTGATCTGCGGCCGCTCGTCGAAGAACAGGAATCGCAGCGCGATCAGCGCCAGCAGCTTGAACGTGAGGATCGCGATGATGTCGCGGCGCAGGCTGAAGCTGCGTCGGGTCCGCGCAGTGATGTTGGCTGCCTCAGACATGCACACCGCCCCGATGAATCGCAGCGATTGTCAGCGTCTGGTGCAGTGCGATCAATTACGGCAATCCGAGAGACGTTGGTATCGGAAGAGAAGAAGAAATTTCCACAGGGGACACGGGGAACACAGGGACAAGAAAGATTCTCTTCTGTTCCGCGCCCCGTGCTCCCCGTGTCCCCCGTGGAAACCTTCTTTCTCTTTGCCCTTACTCCGTGGTCTCCGTGGTCTCCGTGATCTCCGTGTGAAATTCTTCCTCTCGCTGTCCCCGAATCGGCCCCAGCCAGCGCGCCGGCGGCGACAGTGCCGCGAGCAGCGACACGAGCAGCGAGGCCGCGTACGGAATCGACTGGATCATCAGCACGGCGACCCAGATGGACAGGTCCGGTCCGCGCAGTTCGGCCGGCACGCCAACGGTGCGGCCGGCGATGACGAGCTGATGCGTGAGGAAATAGACCGCAGTCAGCAGCACGATCAGGAAGCCCGTTTCCTGTGCGGCGCCGGCGAACGTCCGCGCGAGCGCATGCGGCTGCGATCCCTTCGGCGTGCGGAAGAACGGTTCGTTGCGCGTGAGCATGCCTTTGACGACCGCGAGTCCGATCGTGTGCGACAGCGCAAGCCCCGCGAGCGCGGCGGCAATCGTCTGGCGGATGTTCGCGCCGACGCGCGATACGTAGAGATGAGCGAGCTTCACCAGCTTGAACGTGAACAGCGCCAGCGGCAGCAGCGAGAACATGACCAGCGGCGGATCGATGCGCTGCGGCGCCCAGATCATGGCCATGGACCAGCCGACGGCGGCGACGTTGACGATCAGGTTCAGTCCGTCGGTGAGCCAGGGCAGCCAGCCGGTGAGGAAGTGGTAGCGCTGGCCGCGCGTCAGCTGCGTGCTGTTCGAGAACAGCGCCGTCGCATGCCGGCGCAGGATCTGCATCGCGCCGTAGGCCCAGCGGAAGCGCTGCTTCTTGTAGTCGACGAACGTATCCGGCATCAGGCCGCGCCCGTAGCTGCGCGGCAGGTAGTGCGCCTGGTAGCCGTGTTCGAAGAGTCGCAGGCCGAGTTCGGCATCCTCGGTGATGGACCACTGCGCCCAGCCGCCGACGCGGTCGAGCGCGACGCGTTGCACCAGCGTCATGGTGCCGTGCTGGATGATGGCGTTGCGCTCGTTGCGCGTGATCATGCCGATGTGGAAGAAGCCGCGATACTCGGCGTAGCACATGGCCTTGAAGATGTTCTGGCCATGATCGCGATAGTCCTGCGGCGCCTGCACGATCGCGACCTGCGGATCGGCGAAGGCGGGGACCAGATCCTTCAGCCAGTGCGGATCGACCTGGTAGTCGCTGTCGATCACCGCAATGACTGCCGCTGACGCATCGGTCCGCTGCAGCGCGTAGTCGAGCGCGCCGGCCTTGAAACCGGCGAGCGGTTTCACATGGAAAAAGCGGAAGCGCGGTCCGAGTGTGCGGCAATGCGCTTCGACCGGTTGCCACACAGTCTCGTCCGGCGTGTTGTTGTCGATCACCAGCACTTCGTAGTCGGGATAGTCGAGCCGCGCGAGTGCATTCAGCGTCTCGATCAGCATCGGCGCAGGTTCGTTGTACGCCGGAACGTGGATGGACACTCGCGGCCAGGTGGCGGGCGCAGCCAGCGGTTGCACGAGCGCGCGGCGTCGCTGGCGTACCCAGCGTGCCTCGGCCCACTCGATCGCTTCCGAGATCACGACGGCAATGACGCCGAGCATGCCGAAGATCAGCAGCGTGCCGACGATGAGGCTCGTGAGCGTCAGGTATTGCTGCGAATACCGATAGATCACCAGTACGGCGCAGGTCGCGGCGGCATAGATCACCATCGCCAGGAAGCTGCGGCCGCGCGTGCCCATGCCTCGGGTGTTGGTGTAGACGAGCAGCAGCAGGATCGCTGCTGTGACCACGGAAATGCCGGCGAGCATCTGCCATTGCGGGATGCGCACGATCGGCTTGATGAACTCGAACTTGGGCTGGCGCTGGACGTTGTAGACGCCCCAGTACGCCCCGACCGCGCCTTCGTAACGCGCCTTCCAGGGCTGATCGAAGGCTTCCATGATGTAGTAGACGTAGCCTTCCTCGCGCGCATGCGCGAGAAACCGTCGCAGGAACAGCGCCTCGTTGCTCAGTGAGGCGACCGCGCCCTCGCGCGTGCGTCCTTCCGAGGGCCAGCCCACTTCGCTGATCACGATCGGCTTGCCCGGGAAGGTCTTCGCCAGCAGCTCGATGCGCGAATCCATGTAGGCGATGGCGGACTCGACCGGAATGCCTTCCCAGTACGGCAGCAGGTGCACGCCGATGAAATCGACGTGCTCGACGAGCTGCGGATGGCTGATCCACACATGCCAGGGTTCGGCCGTGCTGACCGGCTGATCCACGGCGGCGCGTACCCGATCGAGATGCGCGCCCAGTTCCTCGGCCGTCAGATCACCGCGCAGCACCGACTCGTTGCCTATGATCACGCGGATGACATTGCCGTGACGGCGCGCCAGCTCGATCGCCGCGGCGACTTCCTTTTCGTTCGTGGCGCGATCCCGGTCCAGCCAGGCGCCGAGCGCGACCTTGATCTGGTGCCTCGCCGCGAGCGCCGGGACTTCGGCGAGGGTATCGAGCGTGGAGTAGGTCCGGACCGCATTGACCGAGGCGCCGGCCAGCAGCGCGAGATCGGCATCGATCTGGGCAGGCGAGGGCAGCGTGCGATCCGCGGGATCCTGGTCGGCATGAAACGGCGAGAAGGCCATGCCCTGCACGCCGTGCGGCCACTGCGGTTCGTCGACCGGCTTGTTGAGCCAGGCCCACAGACCGAAGGTGATCGCCGCGAACACGATCGCGACCAGGTAACTGGAAGACTTCATCGATCCACTGCGGTGATTGCCCTGGCCATCCGGTACTTCCCGTGCCGCGAAATGTGCCGGCCGCATGGTAACGTACCGCGCATTGCGCGCAGCGCTACCGTCGCCCGCGCGCGACGGCGAATCAACGACTCGTTATCCAGGGAGAACCGCGTATGTATCGAAGTCTGGGCAAGGCACTGCCGACGCTGGGGGGCTGTATCGGTCTGCTGCTGGCGACCGCGGCAGTGGCGGCGCCGGAGCCGGAGAAAGGCACGCGCTTCGAGGTCACGCCGTACGTCGGCCAGCTCACCGGCGGCGAATTCGAAGATCCCGCCGATGGCAGCGACCGCGATGTCGACGGCGACGTGGACTTCAAGCTGTTCCTGAACATCAACGCCGGCAGTCCGGAACGCCAGTACGAGATCCTCTACGCCAACCAGGGCACCGAGGTGAAGGGCGCCGTGCCGATCGACATGAGCATCCAGTACCTGCACTTCGGCGGCATCGTGAACTTCACCGACGTGCAGCCGGTCGTGCCGTACTTCGGCATGACCATCGGTGCGACCCAGTTCAGTCCCGATGCGTCCGGTCTCGACGATGAAACCAAGTTCTCGGCCAGCGTCGGTGCGGGACTCAAATACAAGTTCACGAAGAACATCGGCCTGCGCTTCGACGTGCGCGCCTTCGTGACGCTGCTCGATGCCGACGGCGATCTGTTCTGCGTGTCCGGTCCGGAAGGCGCCGGCTGCGCCATCGCCGCCTCGGGCGACACGTTCATCCAGTACGGCGCGGGCCTCGGGTTGATCGCGGCGTTCTGATGGTTTTGCTGCAGGTCAGGCTTTAGCCTGACTTCTTCAGAAGGCCGGCTGAAGCCGGCCCCACAGGAAGAGAGTCTGTCTTTACGACCCGTTCGCCACCGTCCCCGGCCCAAGATTCTCCAGCAGAAACTTCTCGATCTCCGTCAGCAGCGTGACGCGATCCGATTGACGATCGAGCTGGTGGGTGGCGTCCTTGAGGTAGACGGCGCGATGCGGTTTGTTCGCGCGCTTCAGGGCCGCGTCCATCCGGCGCGTGTGATCGACTTCGACCTGGTAGTCCTTGTCGCCGTGCACGAGCAATACCGGCATCGCGATCTTGTCGACCTGGCGCAGCGGTGAGTCCGCGCGCAGCTTTTCCTTGTCGACCCCGATCTGTTCGCGCGCGAAGCGCCAGTTGGAGAAGAAGCGGGTTTCGCTCAGCAGCTGATTGAGATCGGCAACGCCCGCGATGCTGACGGAGCAGCGGTACAGATCGTTGTTGCGCACGGCGCCGACCAGCGCCGCATAACCGCCGAAGCTCCAGCCGACGACGCACATGCGTTTCGGGTCGGCGATGCCCTGCGAGACGGCCCAGCGCGCGCCATCGGTGATGTCGGAGTACGTGAGGCCGCCCCAGTCCTGGTGCGCGGCGTGGTACCAGTTGTCGCCGTAGCCTGAGGAGCCGCGGAAGTTCATCTGCAGCACGGCGTAGCCGCGAGAGACCAGGAAGGCGCGCAGGAAGTCGAAGTCCCAGGTGTCGCGCGCAATCGGGCCGCCGTGCGGCATGACGATCAGCGGCAGGTTTTCGGCGCGCAGTCCGGGCGGCACCGTCAGGTAGCCGGGAATCTCGGTGCCGTCGGCGGCCTTGTATGCGATCGAGCGCATGCGGCCCTGCGACGCCGGATCGAGATCCGGGTATTGCGTGCCGAGGCGCATCAGGCGCCCCTTGGTCGTGTCCAGGACGAAATAGGTGCTGGCGTCGACGTCGCTGTAGGAGCGCACGATGAACTTGCTTTCGTCGCGGCTGCTGTCGGTGATGTGACTGAACTTCGACGGTTCGGCCTTGTTGATGGCCTGGATCAGGCTGCGCACCTTTTCGTCCGTGTAGTGCACGAAGGGCCGGTCGAGTTCGTACCAGATTCCCAGCAGGCGGCCGTCCGGCGTCAGCAGGGGATTGTCCGCATCCACCAGCGGATGCGAGAACACCAGCTGGGGGGCGCGCTGATCGGTGAGATCCATTTCCCAGAGCGCGGCGCGGCCCTCGAAATCACCGGTCGCATAAGCGATGTTCTTGCCGGGCGCGGCCGCGATCGGCCGCAGCGCATCGGTCTGGCTGAATGCCTTGATCTTCGACAGCAGCCGCCATTCGCGTTCGTTCTCCAGGCGGGCGTAGTAGCTCACGTCGGTCGACGTCGTCGAATAACCGGATCCCAGTCGCACGTTGCCCTTGGCGTCGGTCGTGAAAGAGCGGATCGGCGCGCGCTCGCGCGTGTGCGTCTTGCGCATTCCGGTATTGATGTTGAGTTCGAATACGGTGGGAAAGCCGTTGACGTCGTCGTCGAGCTGGATCAGCACGGTGTCCGGTTCATCGGGCGTCCAGTCGAGGATGTGATCGTGGAACTGCGCGCGGCCCGTCTCGGCGTTCTGTATCAGCTGCTTGAGTTTGCTGCCGTCGGCATTCACCGCCACCAGACGCGTGAAGGGATAGACGCGGCCCGACTCCTCCGCCATCCCCCACAGGCCGCACAGCAGTCGCTGGTCGTTGGCCCAGTTGCACCAGCGGATGTCGTACTCGCCCGATTCGGAACGCAGCAGGGGCGTCGATTTGGCCTCCGCGGCGGTCAGATCGAGCGTGACGGCCACGGAAAGGTCGCCCGACGAAGTGATGTAGGCCACGCGCGAGCCATCCGGCGAGATCGTCACGCCGCGGATCTGCGGCATGCGGGCGAAGGCCTCGATGGGCGGCGGCGCGGCCGTGGCGGGAATGGCGGTGACGGCAAAGACGGCTGCCAATAGAGTGGCAGCGGAGCAGACCTGCATGCGAAATCCTCCCTCGATCCCTGTTCGCTTTCCGCCATCTCGATCAGGCGCGGCGGTGCCGGCAAGCCTAAGGCAACTGCAATGCATCGCGCCAGAGGCCGTTACACTGCCACCGGATCTGATGGCGTGTCGGTGACGCAATGCTGATTGTCGAAGGGTTGTCGAAGTCGTTTCCCGGTGCCGTGGCGCGCCGCGTACTGGACGGCCTGTCGCTGCAGGCGTTCTCCGGCGACTACTTTGCGATCATGGGCGAGTCGGGCAGCGGCAAGTCGACCCTGCTCAATCTCATCGCCGGACTCGATACGCCCGACACCGGTCGCGTCGCGATCGATGGCCAGGACATGACGGCGCTCGACGATGCCCGGCGCACGCGGCTGCGGCGCGCCAAGCTGGGCTTCGTCTTCCAGGCCTTTCACCTGCTGCCGCATCTCAGTGTCGAACGCAATGTCGCGCTGCCGCTGGCGCTGAACGGCATCGCCGGGCGCGCAGCGGACGAGCGCGTCGATGAGCTGCTGACTGCAGTCGGACTGAGCGCGCGACGGCATGACCATCCGTCGCGATTGTCGGGCGGCGAAATGCAGCGGGTCGCCGTGGCACGCGCGCTGGTGCATCGACCCAAGGTCGTGCTGGCCGACGAACCGACCGGCAATCTCGACAGCGAGTCTGCCGCCGAAGTCCTGCAGCTGCTGCGGACGCAGCTCAAGCGCGATCATGCGGTCGGGCTGCTCGTGACGCATTCGACGACGGCCGCGGCGACCGCCGATCGGGTGCTGCGTCTCGGCGCGAACGGCCTGACACCGGCTTGACCGATGATCGCGAATGCAACCGTGCTGAATGCCGCGGTCTTCGGACCGATGCGTCACGCCCCCGGACGCACGGTGCTTGCGGTACTCGCGATTGCACTCGGCGTCGCACTCGGCCTGGCGATTCATCTGATCAATCGCGTCGCGGCCGACGAAATTTCGCTCGCGGCCCGCAGCCTGTTCGGCCAGGCGGATCTCGCCGTCGAAGGCGATGCCGACGGCTTCGACGAGGCGATCTACCCGCGCGTCGCGCGTCTGCCCGGCATCGCCGTGGCGAGTCCGGTCGTGCAGGTCGAAGCCAGGGTGATCGGTGCGCGCGGCGCGCTGACGGTGCTCGGCATGGACATCTTTCAATCGCGTCGCCTGCAGCCGGCCTTTGCGACTACACCGGCGGACGAGTCGGAACAGGAGGCGAAGACGTCGTCCGCCGAGCCGATTTTCCTCAGCGCGAGCGCGGCGCGCAGTCTGGGTTTGCAGACCGGCGCGCCGATCCGCTTCCAGGTGGGGATGCAGTCGCTGGAGTTCGTCGTGGGCGGTGTGCTGCCGGACGCCGCGCTCGCAGATCGCGCTGCCGTGCTGGACATCGCGACGACGCAATGGAAGTTCGAACGGCTCGGCCGGCTGTCGCGCCTGAATCTGCGGCTTGCTTCCGGCACGGACATCGAACAGGCGCGGACGCAACTACGCACTCTCCTGCCGCCGGGCGTGCGCGTCGTCGTGCCGGAGGAAGCGGCAGATGAAGCGGCGAGCCTCTCGCGCGCCTATCGCTCGAATCTCACGGCGCTGGCGCTCGTCGCCCTGTTCACGGGCGGATTCTTCGTGTACTCGACCCAGTCGCTGTCCGCATTGCGCCGGCGTCGCGAGTTCGCGTTGCTGCATGCGCTGGGGGTGACACGCAGCGGCCAGTGGTGGCTGGCACTGTTTTCGGGTGCGCTCATCGGCCTCGCGGGTTCCATGCTGGGCGTGCTGCTCGGTGTGGTGCTCGCGCAGTTCGGCCTGCAGGCACTGGCGTCGAATCTCGGCGCGGGCTTGCCTGGCGGCACGATGCCGCAGCCCGGATTGCAGGCCGTCGAAGCGATCGTCTTCTGCCTGCTCGGCGCGGCGGTGGCCGTCGCCGGGACCTTGCGGCCGGCATGGGACGCATCGCGCATCCCGACGGCACTCGCATTGAAGGCAGCCGACGTGACGAGCGGCGAGACGCGCACGCACGGCGTGCTGGTGGCAGCGCTGCTGCTGCTGTCGGTTCTGATCCTGTTCCTGCCGCCGGTCGCCGGTCTGCCGTTGCCGGGCTATGTCTCGATCGCTTTGCTGATCATCGGCACCGTGATCGCGATGCCGCTGGTGCTGCGCGCATTGCTGACGCGCGCGCCGTTGTTCAGGTCGGTGCCGTGGGAGATCGCGGTCACGCATCTGCGCGGCACCGCGCGTTACGCGACGCTCAGCGTATCGGCGATCGTCGTGAGTTTCAGCCTGATGGTCGCGATGGCCATCATGGTCGCGTCCTTCCGTCATTCGCTCGATGCGTGGACGCAGCGCTTGCTGCCGGCGGATCTCTATCTGCGTGCGGGCTATGTCGGTCAGTCGTCGCACTTCGATCCCGTCGCCGTGGCTGCGATCCGCGATCTCGACGCGATCGGGCAGCTCGAAGTCAGTCGATTCGCCGAAGCGGCGTTGGCGACATCGGGACGGATTGTCACGCTCATCGCGCGCGACATCGATCCCGAGAATGCCGAACGCGTGCTCTGGCTCGAACAGACTGCCAGCGGTTCATTGCCGGCCGGCAGCGTGCGTGTCTGGCTGTCGGAAGCCGTCGCCGACGAACTGCGATTGCCGCCCGGCGCGACATTCGATCTGCGCATCGACGGCAGAACCGTGTCCGCCTGGATCCAGGGCGTGTGGCGCGATTACGAACACTCGCGCGGCGCCATCATCATGGAGCGCATCGCCTATCTCGCAACGACCGGCGACACCGCCATCAACACGCTCTGGCTGTGGCTGAAGCCCGGTGCAACCACGGATGCAGTGCAGGCGCAGATCCGCGAACTGCTGCCGGCGAATGTCGATGTCGACATGCGCGTGCCCGCCGAACTGCGGCGTCTGTCGCTGCAGGCTTTCGATCGCACGTTTGCGATCACCTACGTGCTCGAGCTGATCGCGATCCTGATCGGACTGTTCGGCATCAGCGCCGGCACCAGCGCACAGGTGCTGGCGCGACGCCGGGAGTTCGGTGTGCTGCGTCACATCGGCCTGACGCGCGCACAGATCGCCGCGACGCTCGCCATCGAAGGCGCCGGACTCGGCGCGCTCGGCGTGATCGCGGGCCTCGCGACCGGCGGACTGGTGAGCCTGATCCTGATCTACGTGGTCAACCGCCAGTCGTTTCACTGGAGCATGGATCTGTTCGTGCCGTCGGCGTTGATTGCGGGACTGAGTGTGGCGCTGATCGCGGCGGCGGCCGTCATCGCCGTCGTCAGCGGCCGGCAGGCGACGCGCGGCGAAGCGGTGGCCGCAGTGAAGGAGGACTGGTAGCGATGCGCTTTCTTTCCTGCTTCACGGCACTCGCCATCGTCTTCCTGAGCGCGGCGATGGCGCAGGACGTCGTCTATCCCGACGTCGTGCCGGGCTACGAAATCGGGTTTCCGCGCGATGAAGGCAGTCATACGTCGTTCCGCACCGAATGGTGGTACGTGACCGGATGGCTCGAAACGCCGCAGGGCGATCCGCTCGGATTTCAGGTCACGTTCTTTCGCACGCGTCCCGGAACGCAGGAAAGCAACCCGTCGCGCTTTGCCGCGAAGCAGGTGCTGTTCGCGCACGCGGCGCTCAGCGATCCGCGCCGCGGCAAGCTGCTGCGCGGCGAGCGCGCGGCACGGGAAGGCTTCGGCCTCGCGTACGCTCAGCCGCAGCGGCTCGATGTCGCCATCGAAGATTGGTCGCTGCAGCGGGTCGACGAGGGTGCCGCGTCGAACGGTCGCTATCGCGCCGTCGTCGATACCGCAGAGTTCGCTTTCGATCTGCAACTGCAGGCGCAGTCTTCGCCGCTGCTCAATGGCAAGAACGGTTTCAGTCAGAAGGCACCGGACGTGCGCACCGCCAGCTACTACTACAGCCTGCCCGGCCTGCAGGTCGAAGGGTCATTGCGAACCGCAGCGGGGACACAGCGCGTTCGCGGTCACGCCTGGCTCGATCACGAATGGTCCACGACGTTTCTCGACGCGCAGACGCAGGGCTGGGACTGGACGGCGATCAACCTGGACGACGGCGGCGCGCTGATGGTGTCGCGGATGCGCGATCCGACGTCGGCGCAGCGCTGGGCGTTCGCGTCGCATCGCCAGGCCCGCGGCGATGAAGTGCAGACTTTTGCGCCTGAGCAGATCGAATGGCAACCGCTGCGACGCTGGCGTTCGCCGCGCACGGGCATCGAGTATCCGGTGGAGTGGCAGGTGCGCGTCGGCGAGCGTCGCATCCGTCTGCGACCGCTGATGGACGATCAGGAAAGCGATACGCGCGCCAGTACCGGAACGATTTACTGGGAAGGCGCGGTGACGGCGTTCGATGAAGGGGATCGTGCGATCGGACGCGGTTACCTGGAGCTGACCGGGTATGGTCAGCGGCTGACTTTCTGATCTGACTGTAGGTCAGGCTTTAGCCTGACTTCCCAGAGGCCGGCTGAAGCCGGCCCCACAGGAAGGCGAAGAAATCAGCCGGGTTTCGCCCCCGGCTTCAGCACCCACACCTTGCACCAGCCGTCCTTGTTCACGAGCTTGCCGGGGAACAGATTGCAGGGACGCCACTCGTCGCCTTCCTTGCCGGTGAGCTGCACGCAGTTGTGGCAGAAGCTGCCGGCCTTGTACTGCGGCACCTTGTTCGGATCGACTTTCTTCGCATCGTGCACATAGCCCATCGCCATCCCGAGCGAATCCTGTTCGGAGAGATGCGGCAGTTCATCCGCCTCGGCGCGGCGCACGAGACCGGCGCAGGGCAGGGCGACGAGTCCGGCAACGGCTGTCTTGAGCAGCGTGCGACGATCGACACTGGAATCGCTCATGATGAACCTCGGCTGGCGAAATGCTGGCTGGCGCGGATTCTAGCGCCGCATCGAGGCCGGAGTGTTCGTGCCCTCGACCCGAGGACATTACTTTGCACTCCGATTTGCGAGTGATTTTCAGTTCGCGGGAAGCTGGCGGCGCGCGACGACGATGCCGTCCTCATCCGCGTACACCCAGTCGTCGTTGCGGAACGTGACGCCGGCAAAACGCACGGGCAGATCGCGCTGGCCTTCGCCGCGTTTGTCCGTCTTCATCGGATGCGTGCCGAGGGCGCGCACGCCCAGCGGCATGGCCGCGATCGCCGCGGAATCGCGGATGCAGCCGTAGACGATCGCGCCGCTCCAGCCATTGTCGACGGCCTTCTGCGCCAGCAGATCACCCAGTACGGCGCGGCGCATCGAGCCGCCGGCATCGATCACCAGTACGCGACCCGCGCCGCGTTCGGCCACGAGATCGCGCACCCGCGAGTTGTCTTCGAAACACTTGATGGTCGCGACGGCGCCGGCGAAGCGCGGGTTGCCGCCATAGCTGCGGAACAGGGGTTCGCAGACTTCGAGTTCGTCGCTGAATTGATCGCAGAGATCGGCGGTGCGGAAATCCATGCTCGGTGACCTGGTGAAGAGGGCACGCGAGTTTGCCGGAGCGCGGGAGCGGGGAGAAGCGGGAATGATGAAGTGCGCGCGCCACTGCGTGGCGCGCCGTCACTTCGTCAGCTTGTCCACCAGGCGCGACAGCAGGGAATCGTTCTTCGGCAGCTTGCGGATCGCGCTCTCCGACAGCTGCACCTCGCGCGCCTCGTCGAGCAGCTGTTCGCTCAGGCTGCGTTTCACGAGCGCCTTGTGCTTGCCCGTCGCGGAAGTCTTGCTCATCGGCGCCGAGCGCTTGGTGGCATGCGCCGCGGACTTGGCTGCGGGTTTCAGCGTCTTGTGCTTGCCGCTCGCGTCGACCTTGAACGAGCCGGTGGCGCCGGGCTTGAACGAACCGGTCGCATTCGGATTGAACGAGCCCGTGGCGTTGGGATTGAAGGTGCCGCTGGGACTGCGATCCGTCACTTCCATGGTCACGGTCGGGATGGTCGGTTTGCGATCGCGCGCGTGATTGAGTTCGATGATCTTGCCTTCAGTCTGCGCTGCCGCGGTTGCTTTCGGTGCGGGCGCGTCCTTGAAACGGGTCTGCTCGGCGGCGCTGATGCGGATCACGCTCGGCGAGGGGAAGAACGTGCGCAGATAGCCGGAGACCGCTTCTGCCGAGACTTCTTCGCGGAAGAAGCCGAGGCGCAGGGAGTACACGATCTTGCCGCTGCCGGCATTGGCAATCGAATACACGCTGTAGGCCTCGAAGATGTCGAGGTGCGGCATGGCATCGAGATTCACCGGACGTTCCGACACGACCAGCTGGATCGAGAACCACTTTTCCTGCGAGTCGTCGTTGAGTTCGGCGCTGGTGAGCGCGCGGATCGTCTGCGTGCTGTCGAGCTCCGGCACGCGGCGATCACCCGCCGGCGGCTGCGCGCGCGCGGCGACTGGCGCGGCAGCAGGTTTGGTCTCCGGGGGCTTGCGCGCCGGCTCGCTCTTGGCGGCGGCGGGCTTTGACGCTTCCTTGACCGACGGCGCTGCCTTCGCAGCAGCCGGTTTCGCAGGCGGTGCTACCGGCGCGGCAGGAATGGGATGTTTCGCCGTCGATTCGAGACTGAGCGCAGAACCCGGAATCTCGACGCCCTTGCCGACATGGAAAGGCTGTGCCGGAGCATTCGCAGGCGCGGCAGCGGCGGCCGGCTTCGGCGGTGCGGGTTCCTTCTCCAGCGTCAGCTGGATTTCAGCCGGCGCGGCGAGCGCCTTCTTCGCCGCTTCGGCCGGCGGGCTGGAGGCCGGTGCCTTGATGACGGTGTCCGTCTTGTAGACGGGCGCGACGGTCTGCGGTGCCGGCGCGCTGGCAGACGGCTGCGGCGGCGTGAGTTCGGGCAGATCCCACGAGAGTTCGATGTCGGTTTCGGAGGCCGACTGAGCCGCTGCCGGTTTCGCAGGCGCTGCCGCGACGGCCGCGGGCTTCGCGATGACAGGTGCAGGTCTGGCTGCGGCCGCTTCCTGTTTCACCGCTGCCTTCGGCGCTTCTTTCGCAACCGCTGGCGCCGGCGTAGCGGCGACCGGCGCTGCCTTCACCGGTTCTTCGACGGCAGCCGGCTTCGGCACCAGCACCGGACGCTTCCACGCCGCCGTGGTTTCCGTGTTGGGCACATAGCCGCGGGCGAAGCGACGATCGTCGTCGGACAGACAGGCAACGAATGCGGTCGGATAGTTGTCGCGAACGGCGCTCAGCGCCTGTTCCGCATCGGCTTCGCTGGTGAAGAATCCGAGTCGCAGGCGATGACGCGTGCGGCCGTCTTCGGCGCGCGCCACCTGGTAGAGCTTGTGGCTGTCGAAGCCGGGAATGGTCTTGCCGGCGGTCTGGATCGGCGCGATCGAAGAACAGAGATTGATGATGAAGAGCGTGTTGGCGGGTTCGGTGGAGGATGTCGCTGCGAGCAGCGGATCGACGGACGCATTGGCGCCACGTCCCACGAAGACCTTGCTGGTGTTCTCTTCCACGTTCCTTCCCCATCAAATCCGCAATCCGGTCGAACCACGGCCGGACGGATCATTTCGACGGGGGAGAGAATGCGTGCGCGCGCATCTCGATTGATGTCACGTCGACGGCGCTGAGTGGATTTCTGATCGATGAGAAGAAGAAAACTTCTGCTGACCGACCGATGGCGTCCGTCGAATCAACCGCATTCGTCCTGCGGTTCGTGGCAACCCCGCTGTCCTGGGAAATGATTCCGTTAGACCGGTAGCTTTGCGTCCTCGCCTTTCAGCGAGTTTGCCCTTGGCACGAATCGATTCTTCGGCAGCGCGACGGGATAAGTCAAGCGGCCAGGTCGGTTTCAGGAGACATGTAATACGGCGACAGTGGAGGGGCTGTCGCGGCGGTGAGGTTATGTCTCACACGGCCATGCGCGTCCAGGCTTCCTTGCTGACGCTGGCCGGTTCGCCGGCCATGATGCGCGGCGCGAGCTGCGACACGATGTGGACCTGTGCCGCGTCCGACAGACCCAGCGCGCGCAGCGCGCCTTCCAGTCCGTCGATCAGTTGACGCCGGTCCGTCTCGCTCGGGCAGGCATCGCGGGCCAGCGAGGCGAGTTCGTCGCCGACGCTCTGAATGGTCTCGGCGATCGACGGCGCGAACTCGCTCAGGTCGCCGCGCAGTCGGGCTGCGAAGCGGAACGAGTTGTAGGCGCAGACGTACGCCCGGTTCCGCAGCTTCAGATTTCGGAGCAACCCCATGTCTGTCAGGTCCGTTCGAGTGTGGTCGGCGGAAAGTCTGCGGAAGCCGGCTCGCCGCGTGGTGTGAGCTGCATCACAAAAGGCGGGCGCTTCCGGGTGTTGCGCCGTCGCCGCATTGCCAATCAAGTACCTGCGCGAGAAGAAAAAAATTCAGCTCCTGCGAGGTCAAAAACGGATTGACTTGTGTGTTCGGCCGTGACCGTTCAGGCACGGCCGACGTTGCGATCGGTCGGCGAGTGGAAGTACTCGCTCTCGGCGGCGAACTGCTTCATGAGCTTGCGCAGTTCTTCTAAACGACCTTCTGCCGTGCTGATCGGCAGGCACTCCTCGCACTCGGGGTCGGAGCAGGGCTGACGCGAATAGAGCCAGTACTGCACGGCGCCCGCGAGCAGACCGTCGGCGATGTCCCAGATGTCCGCCTTCTGGTCCGTGTCGGCGATCCGGTTGCCGAGGTCGACGGCCTTGCCGAAGGCCTCGGAGAAGGGATTATCGTTTTCCTGCATTGGGGGCGTCGGGAGCGAGCGGAGAGGGCCGGCATTGTAACCAGTCGGACACGCCTTCATAGAGAAAGGCCTGCCTTGAGGCGCAGGCCTGCTTGATGTGAAGAAATGGGGCTGCTTTACTCCCCGCCCGCTGACATAACCGCCGAGGAACCCATGGCTGACGAACGCGATGCCGAAGCGCAGATGGATGCCGATGCGCTGTACCAGGAAGAAATGTTTACCGATCGTCGCGTGGGCGCCCTGCGTCGGCTGACCCCCGTCAAGCGCGACGGATCGAGGGACGAGACACGCCCGGTCCTGTTCGTGGGCCAGGCGGAAATCATGACCAACATGGGTCCGGTGCCGCTGAGCTTCGAGATTCCGGGCGAGACGCTCGACCAGGCCGTGGCCGGGTTCGGTGTCGCGGCCCAGGCCGCCATCGAGCGCACCGTGCAGCAGATCCAGGAGATGCGCCGGCAGCAGGCCTCGCAGCTGGTCGTGCCCCAGGGCGGCTTGCCGCCGACCATGGGGGGCGGCGGGCGCGGCGGCGGCAAGATCCAGCTGCCCTGACCGCCCGCGGATCGCACCACGATGGTTTCTGTGCTGCCCCGTTCTGGGGCGGCTCGCTCCGGCCAGTAGCGGCTTTTACCGCGTAATGCACTGATTCCGGGCTGGCACGGTTTTCGCTCCCTCGGCTCCTGTCGCCACGAGAACCAGGACCGCGGATGCCAGGGGAGACGCCTTACGATGAAATGCACGCGCCGGACGGCAGTGTTCGCGAGCACTACCGGACCTTCGCGTCATGGCTCGCCAGAACACCGAAAGACCGGGTAGCGCAGAAGCGCACCGAAGCCGATTCGCTCTTTCACCGCGTCGGCATCACCTTCGCCGTCTATGGCGAAGAGGCGGGCACCGAACGCCTGATTCCCTTCGACATCGTTCCCCGCATCATCCCGGCGCCCGAATGGCAGCACCTCGCCGCGGGACTGCGCCAGCGCGTGCGGGCGCTCAACGCCTTCATCGCCGACATCTATCACGACCAGGACATCCTCGCGGCCGGCCGCATTCCGGCCGAGCAGGTGCTGTGCAACGGCCAGTACCGGCCCGAGATGCAGGGCGTCGACGTGCCCGGCTCTATTTACGCGCACATCGCCGGGATCGACGTGGTGCGCGCCGGCGCCGGCGAGTTCTACGTGCTCGAAGACAACCTGCGCGTGCCTTCGGGTGTCTCCTACATGCTCGAAGACCGCCGCATGATGATGCGGCTGTTTCCGGAGCTGTTCGCGCAGCATTCGATCGCCCCGGTCGAGCACTATCCCGATCTGCTGCTCGAGAATCTGCGCAGCGTCGCGCCGCCGGGCGTGAACGATCCGACGGTCGTGCTGCTGACCCCGGGTGCCTACAACAGCGCGTATTTCGAACATGCCTTCCTCGCCCAGCAGATGGGTATCGAACTGGTCGAAGGCCAGGATCTCTACGTCGAAGACGAATTCCTCTACATGCGCACCACGCGCGGCCCGCAGCGCGTCGACGTGATCTACCGCCGTCTCGACGACGACTTCATGGATCCGCTGGTGTTCCGTCCCGATTCGATGCTCGGCATTCCGGGCCTGCTCGCCGCGTATCGCGCCGGTCGCGTCACGATTGCCAATGCGATCGGCACCGGCGTCGCCGACGACAAATCCATCTATCCGTACGTGCCGGACATGATCCGCTTCTATCTCGGCGAGGAGCCGCTGCTGTCGAACGTGCCGACCTACGTGCTGCGGCGGAAGGAAGATCTCGACTACACGCTGGCGCATCTGCCCGAACTCGTCGTCAAGGAAGTCCACGGCGCCGGCGGCTACGGCATGTTGATCGGCCCGTCGTCGACCAAGGAACAGATCGAGGACTTCCGCCAGCGCATTCTCAAGAGCCCGGAGAAATACATCGCGCAGCCGACGCTGTCGCTGTCGGCCTGCCCGACCTTCGTCGAACAGGGCGTCGCGCCGCGTCACCTGGATCTGCGGCCCTTCGTGCTGTCGGGTGCGGAAGTGACGCTCGTGCCCGGCGGCCTCACGCGCGTCGCGTTGCGCGAAGGATCGCTGGTCGTGAATTCGTCGCAGGGCGGCGGCACCAAAGACACGTGGGTTCTGGAGCGCTGACGGATGCTGAGTCGCACCGCCGACCATCTCTACTGGATGGCCCGCTACACCGAGCGCGCCGAGAACCTCGCGCGCATGCTCGAAGTGAACTACCGGATGTCGCTGCTGCCGCAGGGCCCGGAAATCGTCGAGCAGGGCTGGGTCGCCACCCTGACCATCATCGGCCTGATGGATGCGTTCAAGCAGCGCTACGGCGCCGTCACGCCGGCGAACGCCATCGCCTTCCTGGTATTCGATCGCGACAACCCGATGAGCATCTACAGCTGCGTGCGCGCCGCGCGCGAGAACGCACGTGCCGTGCGCGGCACGCTGACGTCCGAAATCTGGGAAAGCGTCAATGCCACCTGGCTGGAAATACGCGTCGCCGGCATGCGCCCTTCGTCGGAAGCCGAAGTCGGCAATTTCTTCGAATGGGTGAAGCACCGTTCGCATCTCATCCGCGGCGTGATTCAGGGCACGATGCTGCGCGACGAGGCCTGGCACTTCACCTGGCTCGGCACGTATCTGGAACGCTCCGACAGCACCGCGCGCATCCTCGACGTGAAGTACCACCTGCTGCTGCCGCGCGGCGAGAAAGCGGGCGGCGCCGCCGACTACTATCAATGGAGCGCGCTGCTCAATTCGGTGTCGGCCTTCGAGGTGTATCGCCGCGTCTATCGCGACCTGATCACGCCCCGCCGCGTCGCGGAACTGCTGGTACTGCGCTCCGACATGCCACGCTCGCTGCATCGCTGCGTCGAGCAGCTCTACACGCACCTCATCGCCGTCCGCAACGGCCAGTCCGCCGAAACCGAGCGGCGTGCCGGCGAACTGCATGCGTCGCTGCGCTTCGGACGCATCGAAGACATTTTCGAACTCGGCCTGCACGAATACCTCGTGCAGTTCATGGGCCGCACCCGTGACCTGGGCGAGCGCGTCTCGCGCGACTTCCTGGTGTCGGCGGCGGATTGAAGACTAAGAAAGTTTCACACGGAGTTCACGGAGAGCACGGAGCCAGAGATCAAGAAAGAAGAATTTCCACGGGGGAGGAATGGGAACACGGGGAGCACGGGGAAAGAAAATTGCTCTTTCTTGAGACCCCGTGCTCCCCGTGTCCCCCGTGGAAATTCTCTTCTCTTAAACTCCGTGCCCTCCGTGAACTCCGTGTGAAACTCTGAGGATCTACGATGCAGTTGCACATTCGTCACGAGACTACGTATCGCTACGGCGAGCCGGTGAAGCGCAGCGTGCAGAACCTGCGGCTGACGCCGCGGCGCGATCCGGTGCAGCGCGCGCTGAACTGGAGCATCAGCGCGCCGGGACGTCAGCACGAGCAGATCGACGCGTACGGCAACGTCGTGCATCTGCTGACGCTCGACGAGCCGCATCGCGAGATCCGCATCGTCGTCAGCGGCGTCGTCGAAACCTACGACGTCGAGGGCGAGGCATTGCCGAACGACGGCAAGCTGTCGCCGCTCACTTATCTGGCCGAGACCAATCTCACGCGCGTGGACCCGGCGCTGCAGTCCTTCGCGCAGCAGAGCCTGCCGAGGACGGCCGATCGCCGCAGCAATCTGCTCAAGCTGGCGCACGCCGTCAGCGATACCGTGCACTACGAGCGCGGTGCCACCGACGTCCACGAACCCGCCGTGCGTGCATTCGCCCGCGGCAAGGGCGTCTGCCAGGATCACGCCCACGTCTTCATCGCCTGCTGCCGGGCCGCCGGTATCCCGGCGCGCTACGTCAGCGGCTATCTCTACACCGGCAAGGGCGACGAGGTCGCGAGCCACGCATGGGCCGACGCCTGGCTCGGCCCGGACGAGGGCTGGATGCCGATCGACATCACTCATCGCACGCTCGCCGGCGGCCGGCATTGCCGTCTCGCCGTCGGTCGCGACTATCTCGATGCCTGCCCGGTCCGCGGCGTGCGCCGCGGCGGCGGTGCGGAAGAAATGCAGGTCGCTGTGGTCATTGCGGCTTCGGCGCAGCAGCAATGAAAGAGAATGGCCGCAAAAAGGCGCAGAAGACACAATGAAAGAAGATTCTCATTTCTGACCTTGAGTCTTTTGCGACTTTTTGCGGCCATTGCCTTCGTTCTGAACTCCAAAGGCGGATTTCAAATGACGTATTGCGTTGGCATCCTGCTGGATGCCGGTATGGTGTTCCTGGCGGATTCGCGCACCAATGCGGGCGTGGATCAGATCAGCACGTTCCGCAAGGTTTCCGTGTTCGAGAAGCCGGACGATCGAGTGATGGTGCTGATGAGCGCGGGCAATCTGGCGATCTCGCAGGCGCTGATCAATACGCTGCGCGAGAGGACGCAGCAGCCGGACGGCGAGAGCCTGTTCACGGCGCCGAACATGTTTGCGGCGGTCACGCACATCGGTGACATGCTGCGCGAGGTCTACAAGCGCGACGCGGAGGCGCTCAAGGACCACAACATCGAGTTCAATGCGTCGCTGATCTTCGGCGGCCAGATCGGTCGCGAGCCGCCGCGCCTGTTCTGCGTCTATGCCGCCGGCAACTTCATCGAAGCGACGCCCGATACGCCGTACTTCCAGATCGGCGAATCCAAGTACGGCAAGCCGATCATCGATCGCGTCGTCACGCGCAGCACCAGCATCGCGCAGGCCGCGAAGTGCGCGCTGATCTCCATGGACTCCACCATCCGTTCCAATCTCTCGGTCGGCCTGCCGCTCGATCTGCTGAGCATCCACCGCGACACGCTGCGGGTGCAGAGCCACATCAGCATCAATGAAGATCACGACTACTTCAGAATGATCCGCACGCGCTGGAGCGAGAGCCTGCGCCATGCGTTCCATGAGCTGCCCGATCCGGAGTGGCTGCGGCGGAGCTGAAACCAGCCGGATTGGTACGCAAAAAGCACAAGGCGGAACACAAGAAGCACAAAAATCCTGATTCTTCCGAGAAGAAATCTCCTTGCGCCTTTTGTGTTCTTCGTTTGCGCTTTTTGCGTACCAATCCTAGTTCTGTACCGGTGAAAGGGCGGCCACCGGCTCACCGGATGTCGCCGCGCCCGCGCCATTGTCCTGCACGCTCAGCAGCGACCCGTTCTCGTGGTTGATTGCGTCTTCGGTGCGCTTGTTCATCACGACGATGCTGATGCGGCGATTGATCGGGCTGTCCGGTGCCTGCGGATCGAGCAGCACGCTGGAGGCGAGGCCGACGACGCGGCCGATGCGCGCTTCGGTGAGGCCGCCGCCGAGCAGCGAGCGGCGCGCGGCGTTGGCGCGATCGGCGGAGAGTTCCCAGTTGCTGTAGTTCAGGCGGCCGTAGGGACGAATGTCGGTGTGGCCGCTGATGCTGATGCGGTTCGGTACGTTGTCGATGACGGTAGCGAGTTCGCGCAGGATCGTGTCGGCGAACGGTTCGAGCGTCGGGCTGCCGAGCGGAAACATCGACCGGCGTTCGTGATCGATGATCTGGATGCGTACGCCTTCCGGCGTGACGTCCAGCAGGATCTGATCCTTGAACTTCGCCAGCGACTCGCGCTGATCGATGGCTTCGCGCAATTCCGTCATCAGTCCTTCGAGGCGTTCCTTGTCGAGTTCTTCGGCAAGTTTCTCGGCCGTGTCTGCATTGATCGGCGCGGCCGGATCGGCCGAAGCGGATTCTTCCGTCGCCGTGCGGTGCAGTTCCATGCCGCCGCCGAGCGTGATCATGCTGATGCTGGCGCCGCCGGGGCCGTTGATCGATGTCGGCGACGGCATCGTGCTCGAGCCCGGCACGGCGGATGGATTGTTGAAGTATTCGGAGATCGCGCCCTTCTGTTCCTCGCTGGTCGATCCCATCAGCCACATGAGCAGGAAGAACGCCATCATCGCGGTGGCGAAGTCGGCGAAGGCGACTTTCCATGAGCCGCCGTGATGGCCATGGCCGCCCTTCTTTACGCGCTTGATGACGATCGTCGGCGCGTCGCTGCCCTTGGCCATGGCGCTGGCTACCGTCAGGCCTTCTTGCCGCGCAGCTGCGCTTCAAGATCCTTGAAGCTCGGACGCAGTTCGCCCGGCGTGGACTTGCGGCCGAACTCGATCGCGACCTGCGGCGGATGGCCCTGCACGAAGCCGAGGATGCAGGTCTTGATGGTCCGGTAGAACTGCGACTCGTCGTTGGCGATGCGCTCCATCGCATTGCTCATCGGGCTGACGAAGCCGTACGCGAGCAGGATGCCGAGGAAGGTGCCGACCAGCGCGGCCGCGACCTTGATGCCGATTTCCTCCGGCGGGCCGCCGAGCGCGCCCATCGTGTTCACGATGCCGAGCACGGCCGCGACGATGCCGAAGCCGGGCAGGGCGTCCGCGACCTTGCTCATGGCGGCGGCGGGTTCTGCGGCTTCGTGGTGATGTGTTTCGATTTCCAGATCCATCAGCGCTTCGAGCTGGAACTGGTCCATGTCGCCGCTGATGATCAGGCGCAGGTAGTCCTGGATGAATTCGGTGGCGTGCTTGTCCTTCAGGATCAGCGGACGCTTGGAAAAGATCTCGCTCTTGGACGGATCCTCGATCACGCGTTCCAGGCCCATCATGCCTTCCTTGCGCGCGACGGAGAGCAGGTCGTACATCACCGCGAACAGCGCCTGGTAGTGGGTCTTCTTGTAGGGCGAGCCCTTGAGCAGGCTCATCACGCCGCCGAACGCGCGCTTCGACACGCTGAACGGATTGGCAATGATGAAGGCACCGACGGCGGCGCCGCCGATGATGATGACTTCCGACGGTTGCCAGAGCGCGGCCAGCTGGCCGCCGTGCACGGCAAATCCGCCGAGCACGCAGCCCATGACGACGACGATGCCGAGAATCAGGTTCATGGGTCCGGAAACTTCCTGCAATGCATGGACGCGGAATCTCCCGTCCCAGGTAACGAAGATCGGCCGCGGAAGTCGGACCTTGAGTGTGATGCGGCTCAGACTTTTCCCTAATCTTTCGTCGCCATGCCGGACCGTTCCGGCGACAATGCGTCGCATGAAACTGTTAACCGCGTCATGGCGGGCGGCGCTCCTGTGCTTGGTGGCGTGGGCGGCCGGTGCGCAGAGTCTGGAAATCATCGATCTGCGTTATCGCACTGCGGCCGAGGTGATTCCCGTATTACAGCCGCTGGTCGAGCCGGGCGGCGCCATCAGCGGCAGCGACTACAAACTCTTCGTGCGCGCGAGCGCCGCCAACGTGACCCAGATCCGGCGCGCACTCGAGCAGCTCGACCGACAGCCGCGCTCGCTGTTTGTATCGGTGCGGCGCGCGAGCCGTCAGACCATCGAGCGCGAAGCGGCTGCAGCGTCGGTGATCGTCGGCAATCGCGGATCGGGTGCGACGGTGCGCGCCACCGAAGGTTCTTCGCAACGCGAAGGCTCGAGCATCAGCAGCGTGCAGGTACTCGAAGGCGGATCGGCGTTCATCTCGACCGGCCAGAGCGTGCCGTACGTGACCGCCGTCGTCGCCGGCGGGCGGCGCCCCTGGATCGGCGCGTCCACGACTTATCGCGATGTGAACAGCGGCTTTCTGGTCACACCGCGCGTAGCGACGCAGCGTGTGACGCTCGATATCGAACAGCAGGCGCAGCAACTCGGTAACAACCAGTCCGTCGATACACAGCGCATCACGACCCAGGCCAGCGGCAGGCTCGGCGAATGGATCGCGCTCGGCGGCGTCAGCGAATCGGCCAGTTCGCAATCGAGCGGCCTACTGAGCTGGCAGTACGCGACGCGCAGCAACGATCTCGAAGTGTGGGTGAAGGTGGAGGAGCGCTGAGGCGCTCCGATTGCCCCCTCCCTAGCCCTCCCCCGGCGACCGGGGGAGGGGAAGAAACAGAGCCCGCCTCTTGATCCCCTCCCCGGTCGCCGGGGGAGGGCAGGGTGGGGGCCGTTCCTGTGACCCACCCAACATCCCCATCGTCGTTTCTGCGCTAGCGTCGATCCTCTCCCACGACCGGACTTCCGCTTGCTCGACCACTGGAAACCGCTGCTCGCCATCATCGTGTGCTGCTTCGGCGTCGCCGGCATGCTCTCCGGCCGACCGATCGAACGCGCTCCGGGCGTGCTGGCGCCCGACGAACCCCTCCAGACGCCGACGACCGCTGCACCGTTCAGCGTGGGCGAGTTCCAGGTCGCGCCGCAGGCGAATTACGACATCACCGCGCGCGTGCTGTCCGTCGAAACCTATCGCGTCGATGGCGGCGCCAGACTCTCGCCGATCGATTTCGCCGTCGGCTGGGGACCGATGTCCGACAGCGCCGTGCTCGATCATTTCCGCATCACGCAGGGCAGCCGCTTCTTCACGATCTATCCCGACGAAGCCGCCATCGATCTCGCCACCGCGCTCAAAGGCGCCGCGAACATGCACCTGATCCCCGGCTCCGCGCGCGTACGCGACCAGCTCGACTCCGTACGCGCCGGCAACGTCGTGCGCCTACAGGGCTACCTCGTCAACGTCAGCCGCGCCGATGGCTATACCTGGAACACCTCGCTCACGCGCAACGACACCGGCGCGGGCGCGTGCGAGCTGTTCTATGTCGAGGATGTGGCGGTTCGGTGATCGAGAGGAGGAAATGGCCGCGAAAAGGCGCAAAAGACACAAGTCAGAACAGGAAGTCCTTTCTCATTCGCTTTGTGTTCTTTGCGCCTTTTTGCGGCCAATTTCGTCCTGTGTCTTTTGCGGCCTCTCATTCTTCTCCCGCGGCAATCGGCACCGCACGATCAGTCCCGGCTGGTTGTCGAGCAGTTCCATCGTGCCCCGATGCAGGCGGATCACGGCGGCGACGAGGCTGAGGCCGAGGCCGCTGCCGGACTGGCTGCGGTCGCGTTCCAGGCGCATGAAGGGTTGCAGGATGCGTTCGCGGTCTTCGGCGGGAACGCCGGGGCCGTTGTCGGCGACGTTCAGGGTGATGGTCTCGGCCGTCGACTCCACGCCGACTTCGACGCGGCCATCCGGCGGGACGTGCTTCAGCGCGTTCTCGACCAGGTTCACCCGCACCTGCGCGAGCAGCTGCTGGTTGCCGCGCAGCAGCGCGTGCTGCTCGCCGCGATAGATGAGCGACTGCGATCGCTCGCTGGCCTCGGGCTGGTACAGGTCGACGATCTCGCGCGCGAGCACGGCCAGATCCACTTCCTCCAGCGGCAGTTCGCGCGAATAGGCATCGGCCTGCGCGATCTGCAGCAGCGTGCCGAGCGTGCGCTGCACGCGATCGAGTTCGGCGAGCGTCGCTTCCATCACCTCGCGCGAATCGGCGGCGAGTCCGCGATGCTGCAATGCTTCTTCGATGCGCACGCGCGCGCGATACAGCGGCGCGCGCAGATCGTGCGCTGCGCTATCGAACGTCGTGCGCAGCAGGCTGGTCTGCTGCTCGATGCGATCGAGCATGCGGTTGACGGTCGCTGAGAGTTCGTCGAACTCGTCGTGCGCGCCTTCGATGGCGAGCCGTTCGGAGAGTTCGCCGGCCATGATGGTGTCGCAGGTGCTGGCGACCGCCGCCACGCGGCGTCGCACGCGCTGGCTGTACACATACGTGACGAGCACGGCGAGCGCGAGACACAGCGCCGTGCCCCAGATCATGGCCGAGCGCAGGCGCGAGGCGAGCCGCTTGCGTTCGAGAATGTCGGTGCCCACCAGCAGCGCACGATTGCCGGGCAGGCGGAAGGTCTGCGCGCGCACCGGATGCGCCACGACGCCGCCGTGCTCGCTCGCGTCGATCTCGAATTCGATCCACTTGTCGCCGGTGCTGATGTGCGATGGCCAGCCCGCGATGTTGCCGGCGATGCGGCGCCCTTGCGCGTCGACGAGCAGGTACACCGCACCCGTGCGACCCCAGTTGTCGGCGCGCCGGTGCAGGTTCTCGATCAGCTGCAGGATGCCGCCGCGCCGGTATTCGTCCAGCAGGGCATTGACCTCGGCCTGGACGTCGACTTCATGATCGAGCACGCGCGCCGTCAGGACATAGACGGCCGTCAGCAGGACGACGATGCCGACGGCGAAGATGCCCACGAACAGCGCCGACAGACGCGCGGTGGAGAGACGGAATTTTCTGGGTGGTTGCGAGGGCGTTGCCATGCGGACGGCAACTATACCTGCGCGGGCCTTTCTTCCTGTAGGTCAGGCTTCAGCCTGACTCCTAAACAGGCCGGCTCAAGCCGGCCCCACAGGAAGAGAGGATCAGGCTTCATCCTTCAACACATACCCCGCCCCGCGCACCGTATGAATCAGCGGCCGCGAAAAACCCTTGTCGACTGCGTTGCGCAGCCGGCTCATGTGGACGTCGATGATGTTGGTCTGCGGATCGAAGTGCAGATTCCAGACGCCTTCGAGCAGCATCGTCCGCGTCACGATCTGGCCGGGACGACGCAGCAGGTATTCGAGCAGCTGGAATTCCTTGGACGTGAGATCGATGTTGCGACCCTCGCGCGTGACGCGGCGGCTCAGCAGATCCATTTCCAGGTCGCCGAGCAGCAGGCGGGTCTCGGCGCCCGACGACGAGTTGCGACGATTGAGTGCTTCGATGCGTGCCAGCAGTTCGGAGAACGCGAACGGCTTGGTCAGATAGTCATCGCCGCCGGCCTTGAGTCCATGCACGCGGTCGTCGACCGTGCCGAGTGCCGACAGGATCAGCACCGGCGTCTGGTCGGATTTCTGTCGCAGCGCGCCGATGATGGCCAAGCCGTCCATGCAGGGCAGCTGCCGGTCGGCGATGATGACGTCGTAGCGATTCTGCGTGGCGCGGGCGAGGCCGTCGCGACCCTCCGCGCTGTGCTCGACGGTATAGCCGTTCTCGCGCAGACCCTTGACGAGATATTCCGCCGCTTCGAGGTCGTCTTCGATCAACAGCAGGTGCATGGAGGCCATTCTAGCCCACGCGCACCGGCACGAAGATCTGTGCACTGTCGCGCTCGATCAGCAGCGCCACGACCTTGCCGCCCTTGCTCGCGGCCTTCTGCAGGTCCTGCACCGATTTCACGCGCGTGCCGTTGACGCCGAGGATGATGTCGCCGGGACGCACGCCGGCATCCGCTGCGGGGCCGTCCACGTCTTCGACCAGGATCGAACCTTCGGTTTCGGCCTGGCGCTTTTCTTCCGGTGCGAGCGGACGGATGGCGAGGCCGAGCTTGCTGGCGGAATCGGTGTCCGCACCGCCGCGCGAGGCGACCTGCGGACCTTCTTCCTTGATCTCTTCCGGGCGCGCCGTCAGTACCTTGCTGTTGCCATCACGCCAGACTTCGATCTTCACCGGCGTACCAGGCTTCGTTTCTGCGATGAGCGCCGGCACCTGCGAGGACGTCTCGATCTCGTTGCCGTCCACTTTCAGGATCACGTCGCCGGCCTTGATGCCGGCCTTGTCGCCCGGGCTGTCGGCTTCGACCATGCCGACCAGTGCGCCGTGCGGACGATCGAGCCCGAACGAGTCAGCGAGCTGTGCATCGACTTCCTGGATCGACACGCCGATGCGGCTGCGCGTGACCTTGCCGTTGGCGACGAGCTGTTCCTTCACATGATTCGCCACGTCGATCGGCACCGCGAACGACAGGCCCATGTAGCCGCCGGTGCGGCTGTAGATCTGCGAGTTGATGCCGACGACCTCACCCTTGAGATTGAACAGCGGACCGCCCGAGTTGCCGGGATTCACGGCCACGTCGGTCTGGATGAACGGCGTGTAGTTCGCTTCGCCGGGCATCGAGCGCGACGTCGCGCTGACGACGCCGGCCGTCACGCTGTTCTCGAAGCCGAACGGCGAGCCGATCGCGATGACCCATTCGCCGGGCTTGAGCTTCGATGCATCGCCGAGCTTCACCGTCGGCAGGTTCTTGCCTTCGATCTTGATCACGGCAACATCGGTGCGCTCGTCGACACCGACGACCTTCGCTTCGTATTCGCGGCGGTCGGTCATTTTCACCGTGACCTTCGACGCGCCGTTGACGACATGCGCATTGGTCAGGATGTAGCCGTCCGGACTGACGATGAAGCCCGAGCCCTCGCCGCGCGCCGGCTGCGGATTGCCGCGCGGGATCTGGCCGCCGCCGAAGCGACGGAAGAACTCATAGAACGGATCGTTCGGCGACATGCCGCGTTCCGGGAAATTGGCGACCGGCTCGGCTTTCTCGATGACCGCGACATTCACGACGGCCGGGCCGTAGCGATCGACGAGCGAAGTGAAATCCGGCAGGGCGCCGCTGAGATTGATGGGTGCCGCCGCAGCCGATTCTGTCGCGGCTGCCGCGAGGCCGCTGCCTGCGATGCCGGCGGCGACCTGATCCTGCGAACAGGCGGCGAGCGAGAAGCCGACTGCCGCCACTAACACCGAAGCCCGAACCCTGTGCGCGACCATTCGTGTCTCCGCGAAAAATGGATTGATCGATGTGTTCCGAAACCCGCAGGTTCCGACTCCGTCCAGTCAGACGCATCGCTGTACGGAAAGTTTGGTGACGCCCGCGGCCGAATCCAGTTTCTTACGAAGAATTCATGCCTATGGCGGCGTCCGCGGCATCGCGGTGCAATGCGCCTGTGGGGCGGGCTTCTGTCTGTAGGTCAGGCTTGCAGGTCAGGCTTGTAGGTCAGGCTTTAGCCTGACGCCTTATCCGGCCGGCTGAAGCCGGCCCCACAGGGAGAGGGCGCGATTGATCGGCCCGGCCGGCAGCGTCCAACGGCGGTCGGATTCTTCAGGTGGTTTTCTTGGCAGACGATCGGGAACTGGTGCGCCGCATGCTGGCCGGCGAGGAACGCGCGTTCAGCGTGTTCTTCGACGACTACTTTCCGCGCGTCTACCGTTTTGCGCTGCCGCGGATCGGCAACGATCCGGAAGCCGCGCGGGATGTCGTCCAGGCCACGCTCGTGAAAGCCATGCGCAACCTGCCGAACTATCGCGGCGATGCCGCATTGTTCAGCTGGGTGTGCCAGATCTGCCGCAACCAGATCGTCGATCACCTGCGCGTACAGCGCCGGCACGCCAGCCGCGTGGTACCGATCGAGGACACGCCGGAAATCCGCGCGGCGTTGGAGGCGATCGAAGCGCCGCCGCAGGATGAGCCCGCGTATCGCTACGGCAGCGAGGAAACGCGGCGGCTGGTGCGCAGCGTCCTCGATCGTCTGCCGGGGCGTTATGGCGATGTGCTGGAGTGGAAGTATGTCGACGGGCACTCGGTCGAGGAGATCGGCGCCATGCTGGGCATCGGGCACACGGCGGCACAATCGATGCTGGCGCGTGCGCGGGTTTCCTTTCGCGAAGCGCTGGAAACGGTTTTCGGCTCCACGGCGGCGGATGTACTGGCAGGAATGCGTGGTTCGTAGCAGCGCAATCGACCCATGAACGAACGTATCGACAAACCGGAAGCAGACGACGAGGCCGCACTCGAAGGGCTGCTGCGTGCGGCCGGTTCGCGCGAAATGCCGCCCGCGGACGTCGTCGACGAAGTGCGCCAGGCGGTGTACGGCGAATGGCGCGACGCGGTGCGGCGCCGTCGTCGCAGTCGTTTCGCTGCCTACGGCGTCGCCGCGGGTCTGGCGGCCGGCATCGTTGCCGCGGTACTCGTCTTCCAGCCGCTGCGCTCGCCGGGCGAGCCGATCGCAACCGTCGCGCGCGTCGAGGGCGCACTGCAGCTGGCAGTCGACGGCAGCGAGGAGTGGCACGCCGTGTTGCCGGGCGCGCCGCTCGCGAAGGGCGTCATGCTGCGAACCGACGAAGGAACGCGCGCCGCACTGGACATGCATGGACTCTCCGTGCGGATCGATGCGGGTTCGCTGATCGAGCTGCAGGCGGGCGATCGCATTGCGCTGGACAGCGGCGCGCTCTACGTCGACGCCGGCCAGCCGGCATCCGCGCCTGTGTCTGCGCTCGTGGTCGACACGCTCTACGGCGCCGTGCGACACGTCGGTACGCAGTACGAACTGCGCACGCTGCGCGCCGGCCTGTCCGTCAGCGTGCGCGAAGGGCGCGTCGAGATCGAACGCGCGGGCCAGACGTATGCCGGCACCGCCGGCGAGCAACTGCTGGTGCCGCGCGCCGGCGAGATCGAGCGCGAGGCGATTTCGCCGCAGGATGCGCGCTGGCAATGGGCCGCCGGCATCGCGCCGGTGTTCGCGATCGAACGCAAACCGCTCGCGGAATTTCTCGACTGGGTCGGGCGCGAGACGGGCAAGCGCATCGCCTATGCGACTCCTGAGGTGCAGGCGCGTGCCGAGCAGATGATCCTGCGCGGCTCCGTCAGCAACCTGCCTCCCGAGCAGGCGCTCGCCGCCGTGCTCGCCACGACGCCGTTCCGGCACGCGCAGACGCCGGATTCCATTCGCATCGAGCTCTGATCCCCTCCTCCGCGTAGCGGGGGCCGCTCCCGCGCATCCATGCGCTCGCGGCATTCGCACATCCATGTGCAGCAGAGGGTCAGGGTGGGGACCTCTCTCTTGCTGTGGGGCCGGCTTCAGCCGGCCTCTTTCCGGAAGTCAGGCTAAAGCCTGACCCACAAGAAGAAACCCCCATCCCGTCCTTCTCCCGCCGCGCGATTGTTCCGCGACAGCGGTTGCGTCCAACACGCGTAACCACTCGCGACGCCGACGCGTCGCTCACGAATCACGATGCGGTGAGAGTCATGAAGCCACGGCATGTCGCGGTTGCGGTGTGTTGTTGTCTCTGCATTCTGGCGGACCTCGCGCGTGCCGACGATGACGCGCAGGATGCGGCGCGATTGCACGAGGGCGCGCGCATCGGTCGCATCCAGATCCTGGTCGACGATGTCTTCGAGCAAGAAGATCCTCTGAGCGCGCCCTACCGGCTGGCGAATGCGCTGCACATCGCGACGCACGTCAAGACCATCGCCGACCAGCTACTGTTCCACACCGGCGACGTCTACGACCCGCGCACGCTCGAAGAATCCGCGCGCCTGCTGCGCGAGCAGCGCTATCTCGGCGACGCCAGCATCGAACCGCTGCGCTACAACGACGACAACAGCGTCGACGTCATGGTGCGCGTCCGCGACGTCTGGACCATGAGCCCGGGCATCTCCTTCGGCCGGCAGGGCGGCGCCAACAGCGCCAGCGTCGAGTTCGAGGACACGAACTTCCTGGGCCTCGGCAAGCAGATTTCGGCGGAGCGATCCAGCGACGTCGATCGCCAGGCCTGGCGCTTCGGCTATCGCGATCCGCATCTGTTCGGCAGCTGGTGGCGGCTCGGCGTGGCGTACGGTGATCTGAGCGACGGCAGCGAGAAATCGCTGTCGCTGTCGCGGCCGTTCTATTCGCTCGATTCGCGCTGGAGCTTCACCGCCGCCGCGGACGATGCGACATCGACCCGATCGCAATACTCGCTGGGCGAGATCGTCGATCAGTTCTCGATGCGCGAACGCAGGTTCGAGATCGGCGGAGGCTGGTCGGACGGGCTGCGCGACGGCTGGACGCGCCGTTATCTCGCGGGCATTCGCTACGAGCTGCGCGATTTCGCTCCACTCGAATCGAGCGTCGCGGCCGTGCCGGATCGCCGGGCGCTGAACTATCCCTGGTTCGGCATCGAGCTGATCGAAGATCAGTACCGCAAGACGCGCAATCTCGATCAGATCGGCCGCGTCGAGGATCTGTACCTGGGCCGGTCCGCGCGACTGGAAGCCGGCTATGCCTCGACGGCGCTCGGTTCGACCCGGGATGCGCTGATGCTGAGCGGTTCGGCGCAGGCGGGATTCGAGCCGGCGCCAGACCGGTACCTCGTCTACAAGAGCACATTTCACGGACGTGTCGAAGACGGCGAACTGCACGACGCCCTGCTCGAACTCGGCGGGCGCTACTACCTGCGCCAGTCGCCGCGCCGCGTGCTGTTCGCTGCGGCCACGGCGTCCTTCGCTGCCGCGCTCGATCCCGAGGAACAGCTCCTGCTGGGCGGCGACAGTGGCTTGCGCGGCTATCCGCTGCGCTACCAGGCCGGCACGACCCGCGCGCTCGTCACGCTCGAAGAACGCTTCTACACGCGCTGGCAGCCGCTGAAGCTGTTCAACGTCGGCGCCGCCGTGTTCTTCGATGCCGGACGCACCTGGGGCAGCGATCCGTATGCGCAGCCGTCGCTCGGCTGGCTGCGCGACGTGGGCATCGGCCTGCGCCTGGGCAGCGTGCGCTCCGGCCTCGGCAACGTCCTGCACATCGACATCGCCTGTCCGCTCGACGGCGGCGATGACATCGACAGCGTGCAGTTCCTGATCCAGACCCGCCGTTCCTTCTGATCCTCGCGAGGCATTCATGCAATTCATGCGATCGACCTGCGAATGAGTCCCATCGACGGCTGGTGGCGTGCCCTGCGCGGGCCGCTGGCGGCATTCGTCGTACTGGCCGCGGTGTTCGCGACGACGGACGCCGATGCGTGCATCGCCCGGTGGCTGTTCTTCGATGCCGACACCGGACGCTGGCTCGGCGCGCACAGCGCGTGGACCAACGCAGTGCTGCACACGGGCGGCGGGTGGCTGGTTCGCTCGGTCGTGGTGGCGGTGCTGTCGATGTGGATCGCCACCTTCATCGCCGAACCGGTGCGGCACTGGCGCCGGACTGCCGCCTATTTCCTGATCGCCGTGCTGCTGAGCGTCGGCATCGTCGGCGTGCTCAAGCACTTCACCAACGTCGACTGTCCGTGGGATCTGCTGTCCTTCGGCGGCCGGTTTCCGTACGTGCCGTTGTTTTCCGATCGACCGGATGCGCTGCGCGCCGCGCACTGCTTCCCGGCCGCGCATGCCGGTTCCGGTTATGCGCTGATGGCCCTGTACTTCGTCTTTCGCGACGTCGATCGCCGCAAGGCGCGCGCAGGCTTCGCGGCGAGCATGGCGACCGGATTGATCTTCGGCTTCGCGCAGCAGTCGCGCGGCGCGCATTTCCTGTCCCACGATCTGTGGAGCGCGATGATCGCGTGGAGCGTGTGTGCCGGCGTCTACTGGCTGGGATTCCGCGGCAGCCTGCGTGCCACGGCGGATGCGCCGATGCCTGAGGAACGCGCTTTGATTACCATGCCGTGAGTCGCAACCCTCCATGTGCAACCTTTGCAGTCAGTCCGGGCAGCCAGTTTGTTCGATCGCTCCTCATGCAGCCGCAGATGGCGCCCGACCTGTGTGTCGGGCAGCGCATGGCTGCTGCTGTTCCTTGGCGTCCAGGCCATCGCGGCCGGATTCATCGGCAGGAGCGTCGCCGACGTACTCGAACAGCTGCGCGGGCAGGGGCTGACCTTCATCTACAACAACGAGATCGTGCCCGACGACCTGCGCATCGCCGCGGAGCCGGGCGCGGATTCGGGCGTGGCGCTGGCGCGCGAGATCCTGAAACCGCACGGACTCGCGCTTACCGAAGTTGCGCCGCAGACGTTTGCCGTCGTGCGCATGCCGCCGCCCGCCGCTGCGGATAACGGCACAGTCGCCCGCACCGTCGCGCGCGATCCGCTCGAAGAAGTCGTCGTCCAGACCAGCCGCTACGCACTGGCGACCGAGATCGCAGGCTCGCACGCCTTCCTCGACCAGGTGCAGGTGACGAACCTGCCGCGACTCGGCGACGAAACCCTGCAGGCCGTGCAGCGCTTGCCGGGCGCCGCGGTCAACGGGTTCTCCAGCATCGGGCCGATCCGCGGCGGCGTTCCCAACGAGACGGCGATCCTGTTCGACGGCCTGCGGCTCTACGAACCGTTCCATCTCAAGAACTATCTGAGTCCCGTCAGCCTGCTCGATTCGCGCCTGATCGACGGCATCGACGTGTATTTCGGCGGTTTTCCTGCGCCCTATGGCGATCGCATGAGCGCGATCGTCGATGCGCGGTCCGTGCGCCCGGCGCCGGCGCGCTACTACGAACTCGGCCTGACGCTGTTTCATGCCAGCGCGCTGGCGGCAGCGTCGCTGGCCGAAGATCGCGGCCGGCTGCTGGTTTCCGCACGGCGCAGCAATCTCGGCGAACTGTCGCAGCTCGCCGAGAACGACTTCGGCAAGCCGGATTATTCGGACGGCTTCGCGCGACTCGACTGGCGCTTCAGCGATACGACGAGCGGCGCGCTGAACGCATTGCTGTCGCATGACCGGATCACGGCCGTGCGCTCCGAGGGCACCGAGCGCGCGCAGGACGAATCGAGCAACGGTTATCTGTGGGCGACGCTGGATCATGCGTGGTCGGAATCGTTGTCCAGCCGCGCGATCCTGTCGTGGACTCACGTGGCCGACGAACGCCGCGGCGAAGTGAACGATCCGGGCCGGCGCATCGGCAGCGTGCGCGACGACCGGTCGTTCGATGTCGCGGGTCTGCGGATCGAGAACGAGTGGCGCACGGCGGACCTGATGCATCGGTTCGGCGCGGAAGTACGCCGGCTCCAGGCCGAGTACGAATACGACGCCGACGTGTCGTTCGACGCCGGTTATCCGTTCGCCGGTTCGCCGCCGATCGACACGCTGCGACGGGTCGAACTGCATCCCGACGGCTACGAGGCGTCAGGCTACTGGGACACGCGCTGGCAACCGAACGCGCTGTGGGCATTGCAGGCCGGACTGCGCGTCGACACGCAGATCTACGACGGTTCCGGCGATTCGGCGCAGTGGAGTCCGCGCCTCAGCCTGCTCTACAAGGCGGGCGCGGACACGCGGCTGCGCGCGAGCTGGGGACGCTTCTACCAGTCGCAGGGCATCAACGAGCTGCAGGTCGAAGACGGCATCGACCGTTTCTACCCGGCGCAGCACGCGAATCACACGATCCTCAGCATCGAACATTCCTTCAGCTGCACGCTCGATGCGCGACTGGAGCTGTACCGCAAGGACTACCGGCGCGTGAATCCGCGCTTCGAGAACCTGTTCGATCCGCTGGTGCTGCTGCCGGAGCTGGCGTTCGACCGCGTGCGCATCGCGCCGTCGAGCGCGCGCGCCGACGGCGTGGAACTGTGGCTGAACTGGCAGCCGAGCGGCCACTGGAGCGGCTGGTTCAGCTACACCTGGTCGCAGGTGCAGGACCGCATCGACGGCGCGGACGTGTATCGCAGCTGGGATCAGCGACACGCGGTCAGCGCCGGCATCGCCTGGACCTACGGTCCGTGGGCCGTGACGCTGGCCGACACGTACCACACCGGCTGGCCGACCACCGAACTGACGCTCGGGCCGGACGCCACACCGGTCGTCGGTCCCCGCAATGCCGTGCGCTATGCCGATTTCAATTCGCTCGATGTGCGTGTCACTCGCACGTTCGCCCTGCCGCGCGGCGAACTCGACGTATTCCTCGAAGCCACCAATCTCTATTCGCACCGCAATCCCTGCTGCACCGAGTACCAGCTGGCGACCGGCACGGATGGCAATCCGGTGCTGGAATCAAACGTCGATTCGTGGCTGCCGCTCGTGCCGTCGTTCGGCGTGTTGTGGCGGTATGGGAAGTGAGAGAGGGAAACTCTCCTCCTGTGGGGCCGGCTTCAGCCGGCCTTCTTCAGGTGCAAAGGCCGGCTGAAGCCGGCCCCACAGGAAGAGCTTTCGTTGTCCTCACTCGAGCTTCGACTTCAGCTCGTCCAGTTCGCGGCGCAGTTCCGCGACCAGTTCTTCGAGTTTCTCGATGCGTTCGGCCTGCGGCGGCTGGCGCGCGGGCGTCGATACCGAAGCGACCGGAAGTTCGGACACGTCGACATCGCCGCTGAACAGGTGCGCGTAGCGCGAGTCGCGGCGGCCCGGCTCGCGCGGCAGTTGCGCAACGAAGGGGCCGTCCTCGCGCGTCGCCAGATTCAGCAGCGCCGTTTCGACTTCGCTGACCTCGTTCACGTCCGCCATGCGTGCTGCACGGGTCTTGAGTTCGCCAGGCGTCTGCGGACCGCGCACCAGCAGTTCGCACAGAATGGCGGTTTCGAGCGGGCTGAACGTCAACGAGCCGAAGCCGGTGTTGCAGAAACGGTGCTGGTATTTCGGCACGCGGCTGCCGAAGCCGGATTTGTCCAGGACCAGGTGCTTGCGCGACAGCGAATCCAGCGTCTGCTGCACCGTGCGCTCGTCCAGGTCCATGATCGGGTCGCGGTTGCTTTTCTGGTTGCAGGCGTTGGTGAGGGCGTTGAGCGACAGCGGGTATTGATCGGGGGTCGTGAGCGCCTTCTCGATCAGGCATCCGATGACACGGGCTTCGAGGGCTGTCAGCTCGATGTTCACGGGCGGTCCTTATGCAATTTTGTTAGGACAATATAGGCGAAGCGGCGACTGGCTGCTGGCGACTGGCGGTTGGCCAGAATTCGCTGTCGATTTCTTCTTCTGGCCAGTCGCCAGCAGCCAGTCGCCAGCAGCCCTCTGATATACAATTCGCGCGTCGGTTGTCCCAAGTTGCGAGATTTCCCTTGCTGAACCTGTCCCTGCCGCTCGATCCCATCGAGGCGGAACGCGTTCCCGTCCCCGCAGTGCCGGCGCGCCTGCGCGAGATTCCGTACAACTACACCTCGTTCTCGGATCGCGAAATCGTCATCCGCCTGCTGGGCGCGTCGACCTGGGACGTGCTGGAAGAACTGCGCAGCGAACGTCGCACCGGCCGTTCGGCACGGATGCTGTACGAAGTGCTCGGCGACATCTGGGTCGTACAGCGCAATCCCTATCTGCAGGACGACCTGATCGACAATCCGAAACGCCGCCGGCTGCTGGTCGAGGCGCTGCATCATCGATTGAACGAAGTCGAACGCCGCCGCGAACCGGCCGATGCCGAGCGTGACACCAAGGTCGGGCAGTTGCTGACGGCCGCGCGTGCCGCCGTCGAAGCGTTCGCTACGGAGTTCGATCGCGTCACCACGCTGCGCAAGCGCGCGCGGCGCCTGTTCGAGCGGCACACGCGCGAGGACTGCATCCGTTTCGATGCCTTCGCGCGCGTTTCGCACGTCACCGACGCCACCGACTGGCGTATCGAATTTCCCTTCGTCGTGCTGTCGCCGGATGCGGAAACCGAAATTCCCGCGCTGGTGCGCGACTGCATCGAACTCGGACTCACCGTGATTCCGCGTGGCGGCGGCACGGGCTATACGGGCGGGGCCATTCCACTCACGTCGATGTCGGCTGTCATCAATACGGAAAAACTCGAGCGCATCGATGCTGTCGAAATGACCGACCTGCCGGGCGTCGCCGACAAGGTCGCGACGATCTTCACCGAAGCGGGTGTCGTCACGCGTCGCGTCTCCGATGCCGCCGAGAAAGCCGGCTTCGTCTTTGCCGTCGATCCGACCTCCGCCGATGCCTCGTGCGTCGGCGGCAATGTCGCCATGAATGCCGGCGGCAAGAAGGCCGTGCTGTGGGGCACCGCGGTCGACAACCTCGCCTGGTGGCGCATGGTCGATCCGGAAGGCAACTGGCTCGAAGTCACGCGCCTCGCCCACAACCGCGGCAAGATCCACGAAGTCGAGGTCGCCTCGTTCGATCTGGTCTGGAAAGACGGTCGCGAGACGCCGGACCGCGCGCGCGTCATCAATACGGCGCGCATCGACATCGAAGGCCGCAGCTTCCGCAAGGTCGGACTCGGCAAGGACGTCACCGACAAATTCCTCGGCGGTCTGCCCGGCGTGCAGAAAGAAGGCTGCGACGGTCTCATCACCTCCGCGCGCTGGGTGCTGCATCGCATGCCGAAGCACATCCGCACGGTGTGCATGGAGTTCTTCGGTCACGCGCGGTTTGCGATTCCGTCCATCGTCGAGATCAAGGATTTCCTCGACCGCGAGGCACGCACGACCGGCGTGCAGCTCGCCGGCCTCGAACATCTCGACGAGCGCTACCTGCGCGCCGTCGGCTATGCGACCAAATCCAAGCGCGGCACGCTGCCGAAGATGGTGCTGATCGGCGATATCGTCGGCGACGACGAAAATGCCGTGGCGCGTGCGACCTCCGAAGTCGTGCGGCTCGCCAATGGCCGCGCCGGCGAAGGATTCGTCGCCGTCGCCGCGGATGCGCGCAAGAAGTTCTGGCTCGACCGTTCGCGCACGGCGGCCATCGCGCGCCACACCAACGCCTTCAAGATCAACGAAGACGTGGTGATTCCGCTCGATCGCATGGGCGACTACACCGACGCCATCGAGCGCATCAACATCGAGCTGTCGTTCAAGAACAAGCTGCAGACGATCGACGAACTCGACAAATACTTCGCCGGCGAACTGGAACTCGGCAAGGTCGACGATCCCGACATGGAGCGCGCCTCGCGCCAGGAATTGATCGGCGACCGGCAGGAACAGGCGCAGCAGGTACTGGCGACGGCGCGCGCTCGCTGGCAGTGGATGTACGACAACCTCGACACGCCGCTGCGCGACGCGCTGGGGGGCCTGAGCGAACTCGGTTTCGCACCGCTGCGTGGTGATTTCGAGAAGCGCCTTGAAGACGAGCCGGACCTGCGCGTATTCGATCTGGTGCAGGATCGCTCGATCCGTACGTCGTGGAAGAGCGAAGTGCGCTCGCACCTGCGCCGCCTGTTCGTCGGCGGCGCATTTGCGCCGGTGCTGCAGTCGGCCGAGGACATCCACAAGCGCGTGCTGCGCGGCCGCGTATGGGTGGCGCTGCATATGCACGCCGGCGACGGCAACGTGCACACCAACATTCCGGTGAACTCCGACGACTACGAAATGCTGCAGACGGCGAATCGCGCCGTCGAACGCATCATGGGCATCGCGCGCAATCTCAACGGCGTGATCTCGGGCGAGCATGGCATCGGCATCACCAAGCTCGAATTCCTCACCGATGCGGAAACCGAGGAATTCCGGCGCTACAAGGATCGCGTCGATCCGGACGGCCGCTTCAACAAGGGCAAGCTCATGCCCGGCGGCGATCTGCGCAATGCCTATACGCCGAGCTTCAACCTGATGGGCCACGAGTCGCTGATCATGCAGCACTCGGACATCAATTCGATCTCGGATGCGATCAAGGACTGTCTGCGCTGCGGCAAGTGCAAGCCGGTATGCGCCACGCACGTGCCGCGTGCCAACCTGCTTTATTCGCCGCGCAACAAGATCCTCGCCACCTCGCTGCTGATCGAGGCCTTCCTGTACGAGGAACAGACGCGGCGCGGCATTTCGATCCGACACTTCGACGAGTTCTCGGACGTCGCCGATCACTGCACCGTCTGCCACAAGTGCGTGACGCCGTGCCCGGTGAACATCGATTTCGGCGATGTTTCGATGGCCATGCGCGATCTGCTGCGTCGCATGGGCAAGAAGCGGTTCAATCCGGGTACCGCGGCGACGATGATGTTCCTGAACGCGACCAATCCGGAAACCATCAAGCTCACGCGCAAGGCGATGATCGACTGGGGCTTCAAGGCGCAGCGCTTCGCCAATCGCACGCTCGGCGCGTTCGCCGCGGGGCAGACGAAGCGCCCGCCGGCGACCACGGGCAAGCCGCCGGTGAAGGAGCAGGTGCTGCACTTCATCAACAAGAAGATGCCGGGCGGGTTGCCGAAGAAGACGGCGCGCGCGCTGCTCGACATCGAGGATCGCAACTACGTGCCGATCATTCGCGATCCGGCGCGCACCAGCAGCGAGTCCGAAGCGGTGTTCTATTTCCCCGGCTGCGGCTCGGAGCGCCTGTTCTCGCAGGTCGGCCTCGCAACGCAGGCGATGCTCTGGCACGTCGGTGTGCAGACGGTGCTGCCGCCGGGCTACCTGTGCTGCGGTTATCCGCAGCGTGGCTCGGGCGATTTCGAGAAAGCCGAGAAAATGATCACGGACAACCGCGTGCTGTTCCATCGCGTCGCCAACACGCTCAACTACCTCGACATCAAGACGGTGGTGGTGAGCTGCGGCACCTGCTACGACCAGTTGCAGGGCTACAAATTCGAGGAGATCTTCCCGGGCTGCCGTATCGTCGACATCCACGAGTACTTGATGGAACGCGGCGTGAAGCTCGAAGGCGTGACGGGCGTGCGCTACATGTACCACGACCCGTGCCACACGCCGATCAAGCAGCACGATCCGCTCAAAGTGGTGAACACGCTCATCAACGACAAGGTCAACGGCAAGATCGAGAAGAACGATCGCTGCTGCGGCGAGTCGGGCTCGTTCGCGGTGTCGCGTCCGGACGTGGCGACGCAGGTGCGCTTCCGCAAGGAACAGGAAATGCGTGCCGGCGCGGAGAAGCTGCGCGCCGACGGATTCAAGGGCGATGTGAAGATCCTGACCTCGTGCCCGTCCTGCCTGCAGGGCCTGAAGCGCTACAACGACGATGCCTCGACCGAGGCGGATTACATCGTCGTCGAGATCGCGCGCCACATCCTCGGCGAGGAGTGGATGCCGGCGTATGTGAAGGCGGCGAACAGCGGCGGGATCGAGCGGGTGCTGGTGTAGGCTTTTTTTCTTCCTGTGGGGCCGGCTTCAGCCGGCCTTCGGAAGAAGTCAGGCTAAAGCCTGACCTACAGGAAGAGTCAGAGGCCGGCTTCTCCGGCCCCGCAACCGGGAGTGCTCACATGTCCGTCAGCCGCCTCGTCATCCTGCTGATCCTTGCTGTGCCGTTGCCCACCTTGGGTGCTGACAGCGCCGACGACATCATCCAGCGCTACCAGCTCGAACAGGGCACCGAGCCGGTGAAGGAACGTCCCGGCTGGCGCAAGCCGAAAAAGATCCTGGTGGGCGGCTTCGTCACGGGGATGATCGACGAGCTGCGCGCGGCGTATCCCGACATCCAGTTCGTTGCCGCGAAACCGGGCGAAGCCGCCAGACAGGCGAAAGACGCGGACGCACTCTTCGGCATCTGCAACGCCGAACTGATCGCCGCCGCGAAGGCGGTGCAATGGATCCACTTCGTCACCGCCGGCGTCGAGAACTGCGTCTCCGTGCCGGGCGTGAAGGAGCGCGACATCCTCGTCACCAACATGCAGCGCATCGGCGGCCCGATCATCGCCGAGCATGTGATGGCCATGACGCTCGCGTTCACGCGCGGGCTCGATCTCTACCTCCCGCAGCAGGCGAAGCGCGAATGGAAGCGCGTCACGCCGCCCGGACGCATGGCCGTCGTGAAGGGCAAGACCCTGCTGGTCGTCGGCCTCGGCGGCATCGGCAGCGAAGTGGCGAAGCGCGCGCACGCGCTGGAAATGAACGTGATCGCCACCCGCGCCAGCGGTCGCACCGGCCCCGACTTCGTGAGTTACGTGGGCCTGCCGGAGGAACTGCCGAAACTGGCGGGCCAGGCCGACTTCGTCGTCAACACTGCGCCGCTGACGCTGCAGACGCGCGGCATTTTCAACGCCGCCTTCTTCGCTGCGATGAAGCCGGAGGCGTACTTCATCAATGTCGCGCGCGGCGGCAGCGTCGATACCGACGCGCTGGTCGCTGCTTTGCAGCGCAGGCAGATCGCCGGCGCGGGCCTCGACGTCACCGATCCCGAACCGCTGCCGTCCGATCATCCGCTGTGGCAGGCGCCGAACGTCATCATCACCCCGCACGTCGCCAACGATTCCGACCTCGGTTTCGACGCCCAGGTCATCGTCACCCGCGAAAACCTGCGGCGGTACATCGCCGGCGAACGCATGCTGTCCGTCGTCGACGTGGGTCGGGGGTACTGAAGAGAGGAGTTTCACACGGAGATCACGGAGCACACGGAGCCGGAGATCAAGAGAGAAGAATTTCCACGGGGAAGAAGGGGGACACGGGGAACACGGGGTCTCGGAACAGAAATTTTCTTTCCCCGTGCTCCCCGTGTCCCCCTTCTTCCCCCGTGGAAACTCTTAACTTCTTCTCCGACCTCCGTGGCCTCCGTGAACTCCGTGTGAAACTCTTCTCTGACCGACGCCGGAACCCGGCGACCGGACGAAGCGTTTTCCCGACAATGTCAGCGGGAACCAGCAATCCGGAGCCTCGCAGGGGCGTGCCTTCCTTGTTCGAGCCGGGGCGCAATTGCTGGCGCGTCGAAAACGCATCGCAGGCGGCGTTCATCGTCGATGCCGACGACTACTTCAAGGCCTTCGTGGCTGCGGCCCGCAAGGCGCAGCGTTCCATCCTCATCACGGGCTGGGATTTCCACAGTCGCACACGGTTGCTGTGCAGTGCCGCCGGCGGCGGCGATTGCGACCTCGAACTCGGCGACTTCCTCAACCAGCTCGCCCGCGAGCGCCGCGACCTGCAGATCCACATCCTGATCTGGGATTACCCGATGATCTTCGGCATGGACCGCGAGTGGGCGCCGATCTACGGGCTCGGCTGGCGGCCGCACCGGCGCGTGCATTTCCGTTACGACAACACGCATCCGACCGGTGGCTCGCATCACCAGAAAATCGTCGTCGTCGATGATGCAGTAGCGTTCAACGGCGGCATCGATCTGACCTGCCGGCGCTGGGACACGTGTGCCCATGCCGCACACGATGAGCATCGGGTGACGAACGGAACGCCGTATCCGCCGTTCCACGATCTGATGATGGCAGTCGAGGGCGACGCGGCGCGCGCGCTGGGCGATCTGGTGCGCGAGCGCTGGCGTATCGCCACCGGCGACACGCTGCGACCACCGGCTGCTGCGCGCCGGATGGCCTGGACACGGCGTCGGCGCTCGCCGATGGCGGCGGCCTTGCGATGGCCCGACGATCTGCAGGCCAGCGTGCGCGACGTTCCGGTCGCCATCTCCCTCACTTCGCCGCCGGTTCACGGCCACAGCGGCAAGCGCGAAGTCGAGGCGCTGTACATCGACATGATCGCCGCGGCGCGCCACAGCATCTATCTCGAGAACCAGTATTTCACGGCCGAAAAGATCGGCGACGCGCTGGAAGCGCGACTGCAGGAGGCTGACGGACCCGAGATCGTCGTGGTGCTGCGCAAGCTCAGTCACGGCTGGCTCGAAGAAATGACCATGGAAGCCCTGCGCACGCGCCTGATCGAGCGATTGCAGGCCGCCGACACCCACGGTCGCCTGCGCGTCGTGTACCCGTACATCGACGGGCTCGACGAGGGCACGTGCATCGACATCCACTCGAAGCTCATCATCGTGGACGACGAAATCGCGCGGATCGGCTCCGCCAACATCGCCAACCGGTCGATGGGACTCGACACCGAATGCGATCTGACGATGGCCGCCGACGGTCGCGACGACGTCCGCACTGCGATCCGCCGGCTGCGGGCCGTGCTGCTCGGCGAACATCTGGGGCACGCGCCCGAAGCCGTACAGGCCGTCATCGATCGCACGCATTCGCTGCATGCCGCGCTCGACGAACTGCACCAGGAGCAGCGCACGCTGCGCGCTCTCGAAGGCGGAGCGCAGACGCCCGAAGGACTGCTCAATGTACTGAGCGTGGCCGATCCCGAACGGCCGGTGAGCCTCGCCGAACTCGGCAGCCTCTTCAGCGCCGACGATTCGCTCGAAACCGCAGCGCCCGCCGCAGGCCCGGCGTGGGGCAAGATCGCGATCGTCGCGGCCGTGCTGGCCGGCCTCACCGCCATCTGGCAACTGACGCCGGCTTCCGAACTGCTGGATGCGCGCCGCATCGTCGGCTGGGCACGGGAATTCGGCGGTCACTGGTGGGCGCCGATCGTCACGATGCTGGCGTACACGCCCGCGTGCCTGATCATGTTTCCGCGTTCGCCCATCACGCTGTTCGCCGTGGTCGCGTTCGGGCCGTGGATGGGATTTGCGTACGCGATGATCGGGCTGGAGTTCTCCGCCTGGGTGACGTACGCCGCCGGTCAGCAACTGGATCGCGACACGGTGCGCCGCGTGGCGGGGCGCAAGCTCAACGACATCATTCAGGTGTTGCGTCGTCGCGGATTGATCGCCATCACCGCGCTGCGTCTCGTGCCGCTCGCACCGTTCAGTGTCGAAGGCATCGTTGCCGGCGCGGTCGGGATCAAGCTGTGGCATTTCATGGTCGGCTCCGGCATCGGCATCCTGCCCGGGACGCTTCTGGCGACGGTGTTCGGCGATCAGCTGCAGGGAGCGATCGACGATTCCGACAGCATCAACTACTGGCTGCTGGCCGCCGTCGTGATCGTCATGATCGTCGCCACGTGGTGGGTGCGTCGCTGGCTGCTCGCATCGGCCGCGGCGATGCGATCGGAGCCGAGCGGCGAACGTCCGTCGTCGAATCATGGTGTCGGTCGGGCCAGCGCCGCCTGAGATGGCCGCGACGCCTCGGCAGGCTGCCGCAACGCTCGCAGTCGCTTCCTACAACATTCACAGCGGCGTGGGTCTCGACCGACGCTGCAGCGCCGGTCGCATCGTGAGTGTCCTGAAGGAACTGGACTGCGATCTCTACGCGCTGCAGGAAGTCGACAACCAGCCGGGCGATCACGAAGAGTCGATGCAGCTGGAGCGCTTCGCCCGCGAGCTGAACATGCAGGCCGTGCCGGGCCTGCGCATCGTGCGCCATACGGGCGAGTACGGAAACGCGATCGTGACGCGGCTGCCCGTGCTGAGCGTCCGCCGCCACGACCTCAGTCATTCCTGGTTCGAACCGCGCGGTGCGCTCGACGTGCAGGTGGAAGTGGCTGGCTGGCCGGTGCGCGTGATCGCGACCCACTTCGGCCTGAGCCGCAACGAACGCCTCGTGCAATGGCGCGCGCTGATGTCGCATCTGACCGAGGCTTCGCCGGAACTGCCGACGCTGCTGCTCGGCGACATCAACGAGTGGTATCGCTCCTCCACGATGCTGCGCGAAGCACGCCGGACCTTCGGCGAACCGCCGACACCTGCCGAATTCCCCTCGTTCGCGCCGTTCCTTTCGCTGTCGCGTATCTGGGTCCGCCCGAGCGCGGCATTGCTGTCCGTGAGCGCTCATCGCAGCGCGCTGTCGCGGCGTGCGTCGGATCATCTGCCGATACGGGGCGTCATCGATATCGCGCGGCTGTTTCGGAGGCCGGAGGCGGAGTAACCGTGACCGAAAGGGAATCCCACGGGGCAAAGAACGCGAAAAAAAGAGCCGAAAGAAAATGGCCGCAAAAAGCGCAAAAGGCGCAAATCGGATTCTGACTTTTGCGCCTTTTGCGCTTCTTGCGGCTATTCCTTTTTATGCGTTCCATGCCCCGTGGGATTCCCTTTCGGTCACGGTTACTCCAATTTCCTCTCAGCTATACGACGCCAGAATCCTTGCCTTGCTGGTTTCGTACTCTTCCTGGCTGAGGACATTCAGTTCGCGCAGGCGATGATGCTCGCGCATCTCATCGCGCAGGAATTGCGCCGGCGGCTGCGGGCGGGCGAGTTTGGCGGCGGTGATGTTCTTGATGAGATCGACGACGAAGCTCTTGCCGCTCTTTGCCGCGCCGATGCCGCCGACCAGGTCGATCAGCACGGCGTTGCCGTGGACGCTGGTGAAGCGCAGCGACTCGGTGGTCCGGCGCAGGAACAGGTACAGCAGGGTCAGTGCAGCGAGCGTGCCGGCGATGCCGCCGATGAAGCCCGGATGGGTCCAGAGCGTCGCGGCGGTGAGGCCCGCCCAGGCGAATGCCGCGGCCGTCGCGAGACAACAAGCGATGGCCAGGCCGAGGCAGATCCAGGCCACCTTGCGCACGCGCATCGGTCGCGGATTGGCGAAGCGCAGATCGAACGTGAATTTCTTCGGCGGCTGGCGCGGACGTTCGTACTGAACGGCGAGGAAGTGATCCTGCAGGATGCGCAGCTCGGTCGAGCAGCCGCGCAACGCGCTGCGCAGGGTGTAGGTCGCCACCGTCGGACGGTGCGGCTGACGGACCGACATCGTCTCCAGATAGTCCTGCGTGGCTTCGATCGCAACGTGCTCGGCGCGGCCCGCGGCGCGTGCTGGTGGGATTGGCCGTGCGTGTGCGTTCACTTCCGTCAGACTCCGCCGGCGTGCAGGCGGGTTGCCGACACGCTTCATCTCTCCATCAGGGTTGGGTCGATGCTAGGGCGGAAGCGCGCGCGTCCGTGGGAACTGCGTCACATCGGATCGACGCAGCGGCTGGTAGTGCGGCGGGCACTAGGCAAGTCCCTGATGGGGGAGCTTGCGAATGAGGGCAAGTGTTAAGTCCCGGGGCCGGCTTCCGCCGGCTCTTCTTGTAGGTCAGGCTTCAGCCTGACTCTTTGTCACGGCCGGCTGAAGCCGGCCCCACAGGGGGTCAGCCCGAGCCGTCGATCTCGATGAAGCGCAGAAACTCCGCGCGCGTCCGCGCGTCGTCGCGGAAGGCGCCGAGCATCTTGCTCGTGACCATCGACACGCCGCGTTTGTGCACGCCGCGCGTCGTCATGCATTGATGCGAGGCGTCGATCACGACGCCGACGCCGCGGGGCTTCAGCACTTCGTCGATGCAGCGCGCGATCTGCGCCGTCATTTTTTCCTGCACCTGGAAGCGGCGGCCGTAACCATCGACCACGCGCGCGAGCTTGCTGATGCCGACGACTTTGTTGGTCGGCAGGTAACCCACGTGCGCGCGGCCGATGATCGGTGCCATGTGGTGTTCGCAATGCGATTCGAACTCGATGCCGCGCAGCACGATCATTTCGTCGTAGCCCTCGACCTCCTCGAACGTGCGGCGCAGGTAGTCGGCGGGATCGCTGAGATAGCCGGAGAACCAGTCGCGATAGGCGCGCACGACGCGTCCCGGCGTATCGCGCAGACCTTCGCGGCGCGGATCGTCGCCCGACCAGCGCAGCAGCGTGCGAATGGCGTCTTCGGCCTCCCGCTCCGTCACCGGCGGCAGGGGCGGCAGCTTTTTCGGACGCGCCGTCCGGGAGGATTTCTTCATGTCAGCGCAGCACTTCTTCGAGGAAATTCAGCAGGGCCACATACGAACGCCGTTCGGCGTCCGGGTTGTAGAGCAGGCCGAGGTCGGCATTGTTGGCGCCCGGATCCGTGAATGCGTGTTTTGTGCGGCCGTAGGCATGAAGCTGCCAGTCGACGTTCGCGGCCGTCATTTCCTTCTCGAACGCGACGACGTCCTCGACCGGCGCCATCGGATCGTCATGCCCGTGCAGCACCAGCACCTTGGCGCCGATCGCACCGCCCGGAATGCCCGGCGGTTTCAGCAGGCCATGGATGCTGACCACACCGCGCACCTGCGCGCTGCTGCGCGCCAGGTCGAGCACGCACAGGCCGCCGAAACAGAAGCCCATCGCGGCGATGCGTCGTGCATCGATCTGCGGCTGCGCGCTGGCGGCGGCGACGGCGGCATTGATCCGGCGCGAGAGCAGGGCGCGATCCTGGACGAACGGCGTCATCAGCGCGCTGCATTCCTCCACCGTGGTGCCGGTGCGTGCGCCGCCGTACATGTCGAGTGCGAACGCGGCGTAGCCGAGCCGCGCGAGGTCGCGTGCTTTCTGATCGAACACCGCCTGGCGTCCGCCCCACGCATGACTGATCAGGACGGCCGGCAGCGGGCCGGGACGCGCGTCGTCCCAGGCGAGAAAGCCCTTGCAGGCGGTGCCCGCGTCCGAGTAGTCGATGATCTTTTCAGTGAGTGCCATGGGTTTTCCCTCGATGTGACGCGGCAGCGGCCGGAAGGTCGGCAAGGCTACCGCAGTTGGGGGCGGCTGGCTGCTGGCGACTGGCGGCTGGCCAGAGCCGAGACTTCCGTTTCTGGCCAGTTGCCAGCAGCCAGTCGCCTCTCTCCGCTATCCTCCGCCCCCGGCCGCCGAGCCGGCGCAATCAGAATGCAGCGGGAGGATCACATGCTTCGCCTGAGTCTGTGTCGATGGGGACTGTCGGTCGTACTGGGTCTCGGCATCCTGCCGGTCACGAACGCAGAAATCGTCAGCGCCGCACCGAACGGCTTCAATCTGCGTCATGTCGTCGAAGCCGCGGGCGTTCCGCCCACCACCGTGTGGGCCGCGCTGTCCGACATCGGCAAGTGGTGGGATCCGGAGCACACGTATTCGGGAGACGCGCGCAATCTCAGTCTCGATCCGGTCGCACGCGGCTGCTTCTGCGAAAAGCTCAGCCTCTACGCCGGCATCGAACACGCGCACGTCGTCTATGCCCAGCCGGCCAAAACCCTGCGCATGATCGGTGCACTCGGACCGCTGCAGGAATTCGGCGTCACCGGTGCGCTGACCTGGCAGGTCGAGGCGGCGGGCGGCGGCTCGCGCATCACCGTCACCTACAACGTCGGCGGCTTTGCCGACCGGCCGCTGGCCGACTGGGCGCCGATCGTCGATGAAGTCGTCGGCAATCAGGCGAAGCGGCTGGCGCGGTTCGTGGTCACGGGCAATCCGGCCGAAACCAAATCCGAATCTGCGCCCTGAAGGACAGGAACCCCATTCGCAACGGAGCGTTTTTCCGCCAGAACGGTCGGAGCCACGGTATGCGCGTACTTCAGAAACTCCTCCTCGTCGGCGTGGCCGTGCTGGCCGCCGCCTGCCAGACCGTGCAGACCACGCAGCCCGGCGCCATCGGCGTCGAGCGCAAACAGCAGATGCTGGTTTCCGAGGCCGAAGTGGAGAAGGGCGCGCAGGTCGCCTATCAGCAGGAACTCGACAAGGCCCGCCAGAAAGGCGCGTTGAACGCCGACAAGGCGAAGTACGACCGCGTGCAGGCGATCTCGCGGCGACTGATTCCGCAGACCACCGTCTTTCGTCCCGACGCCGCCAACTGGAAGTGGGAAGTGAACGTCGAGACCACCGACGACGTGAATGCCTACTGCATGCCCGGCGGCAAGATCATGGTCTACACCGGCCTGATCGATCAGCTCAATGCCACCGACGCCGAACTCGCCGCCGTCATCGGCCATGAAATCGCCCATGCGCTGCGCGAGCATTCGCGCGAACGCCTGTCGCGCGCGTATGCCCAGCAGATCGCACTCGCGGGCATCGCGATCGCCACGGGGGCCGGCGACTCGACGATGGCACTGGCCGACCAGGTCGCTGCCGTCACGTTCACGCTGCCGCACAGTCGCGAGCAGGAAGCCGAAGCCGATCGCATCGGCCTCGAGCTGATGGCCCGCGCCGGCTATGACCCGAACGCGTCGATCTCGCTGTGGCAGAAGATGGGCAAGCTCGGCGGCAGCCAGTCGGAGTTCTTCAGCACGCACCCGTCGAGCGAATCGCGCATCCGCGATCTGCAGGCGACGGTGCCGAAGGTCGCGGGGCTGTATCAGAATGCCAAGAATCAGTAGGGGATCGGATTCTTCTGTAGGTCAGGCTTCAGCCTGACTGTTTTCAGGCCGGCTGAAGCCGGCCCCACAAAAAGAAGGTTCCTACCGGACCAGCGCAATCACCGCCACGACGATCGCCAGGCTCATGCCCGCCGTGAGCCAGATGGCGCGCTTGTGCAGCGTCGTGACGGCGCGCGTCAGCTGTGCAATCTGTTCGGCCATCTGGCTGATCAGTTCGGCCTGACGCTGTTCGTTCTCTTCGAGCCGGGCGATGCGCGCGGCGTCGGGGTTGCCGCCTTCGATCGCATTCACCGGTGGCGGAGGCAACTGTCGCGACTTACGCAGCAGCTCGCGCGACACATCGAGAATGGACGGCACCAGTTGGACGATCTGCAGCCAGGGAAGGGGCATCGACGCACTCCGCGAAACGCTTGCGGCTTCATTGGGCCGCAGGCGCCAGCTTCAATGCAAGCTAAAGAACAAGGCCCCGGAGCGGTTGCGCGCTTCGGGGCCCTGGCTGCGGTTGCATCGCCGCTTACGACTTCGGCTTTTCCTTCGCGGCGAATTCGGACTTGCTCAGGTAGCCGTCGCCATTGGTGTCGGCGGCGGCGAACCAGTCGTTGACATGCTTGTCGGCCGCAGCTTCGGTCTTGCTGATCTGCTGGTCGGCGTTCTTGTCCAGCGATTCGAACGTCGCCGCCGCATGTTTGTCGCCGCCGGCGATCGCGGCCGCAGACAGCAACGTTGCACTGACAACGGTAATTAGCGCTCTCATGGTGTATCTCCTGTGCGGTGAACGCCGGATGGATTGCGTTCCCTTTTCGAACGCTGCGTCGCAGAGCGCAGTTCCGGTGCCGGTCGCCTGTCGCTGCGGATTCCGAGTGTGCTTTTTGTGCACTGCGAGTCGGTGAATTGGCGACGACCCGGCTTCGCCGCGTCGTTGCCTGAGGGCCTGATCCAGCAGGGAATTCGGCGCGGGTCGACTTGACGATTCTTGGCAGCTTGGGCGAAATCGCTGTGCGAAGGTCGCAGCGGCCTGCGCGGCGGATCGGCTGTGCGGGCGCGACCCGTCTACTATTCCAACGATCGTCCAAGCCTGACCGCCGGATCGCGCCGTATGACAGTTCCTGCCTCCCTGCTGATCGTCGATGACGACCGCGAACTCGGCCAGATGCTGACCGAGTACCTCACCGCCGAAGGATTCCAGGTTTCGCTGGTGCGCGACGGCGCCGAGGCGCTGGCGCGTCTGACGGGTCAGTCGGTGCCGTACGATCTGGTGATTCTCGATGTCATGCTGCCCTCGCTCAGCGGTTTCGAAGTGCTGCGCCGACTGCGGCATTCGCTGTCGATTCCGGTCGTGATGCTCACGGCGCACGGCGCCGACGTCGATCGCATCGTCGGCCTGGAACTCGGCGCCGACGATTACCTCGCCAAGCCCTTCAATCCGCGTGAACTGGTGGCGCGCGTGCGCGCGGTGCTGCGCCGGTTCTCGCGCCGCGAACCGGATACGCCGAACCATCCCGTCAGTGTCGGACCGATCCGGCTCGATCCGGCGACGTTCGATGTGACGCTCTCGGGCCAGTCGATCCGATTGACCGGCACGGAACTGCGGCTGCTCGAAGTATTGATGCGCGCGGTCGGCCAGGTGCAGTCGCGCGAATCGCTGACCGAACGCGTACTGGGCCGGCGGCTGACGCCTTACGACCGCAGCATCGATACGCACGTGAGCAACCTGCGCCGCAAGCTGGGTCTCGGCGAAAACGGCCTGCCGGAAATCCGCAGCATCCGCGGCGCGGGCTACGTCCTTATCTCCGCAGCGGAAGCCCGGGCCGAGCAGGCATCGTGAGAACCCTGTTTCTCCGCATCTTCCTGTCGTTCTGGGCAGCGATGCTGCTCGTGCTGCTGTCGACGGCGGGCGTCGCCTGGTACCGGCTCAGCCAGGTGCAGAGCATCAGCATCCGCAAGCTCGGCGAAGATGCGGAAGCTGCGCTGTACGCTGGCGGCGTACCCGCCATGCAACGTTGGCTCGCTGACGTGCAGCGACGCTATCCGGGCCGCGGCATCTACGTCGTCGGCCAGGACGGCGAAGACATCCTCGATCGCGAACTGCCCCGCGCCCTGAGCGGTTATGCACGACGCATGCGCGAAGCCGGCTTCTTCGGTGTCGGTGTCGTGCCGAGCCGCCGCAACGATCCGCTGCTGCTCACGCCGCTGTTCACCGACCGCGACGGCTCCGTCTACACGGTGATGATCGACACCGCCGACTGGCCCGTCTCGGCGCTGCGCGATACCGACGTGCGTCTGCTGCTGCTGGCCTTCGCGCTGGTCGTCAGCGGCATCGTCTGCTGGCTGCTCGCCCGCTATGTGAGCAAGCCGGTCGTGCGCCTGCAGGCCAGCGCCCGTTCGCTGGCGGCCGGCAATCTCGACACGCACGTCGGCGAGGATTTTTCGCGCCGCCGCGATGAACTCGGCGTGCTCGCGCGCGACTTCGACACCATGGCCGATCATCTGCGCACCCTGATCGCCTCGAAGGAGGCGCTGCTGCGCGCCATGTCGCATGAACTGCGTTCGCCGCTGGCGCGGATGCGCGTCGCGCTCGGCCTCGCGCGTCGCGAAGGCGCCGATCTGCCGCGCCAGCTCGACCGCATCGAACTCGAAGCCGAACGGCTCGACACGATCATTGGACAAATGTTGCAGCTTTCCCAGTTGCGCGTCGTCGAACACAGCCTGCCGCGGCCGCCGCTGGATCTCACCGGACTGATCAGCGAGGTCGTGGAAGATGCGCGGCTGGAAGCGAGCGCGGTGGACAAGCAGGTCGAGTGGCAGCCCGGTCCGCCGGTGTCCATCGGCGCCGATCACGACCTGCTGCGCAGCGCCATCGAAAACGTGTTGCGCAATGCCGTGCGCTTCACGGATCGCGGCACGGCGGTGGAGGTTTCCATGGCCGGCGCCGGCGGCGACATCCACATCGACATCGACGACCACGGCCCCGGCATTCCCGAGTCCGATCTCGAGCGCGTCTTCGAGCCGTTCTTTCGCGTGGCCGAATCGCGCGATCGCGATTCCGGCGGCACGGGCCTCGGACTCGCCATCTCTTCGCGCATCATCAATCTCTACGGCGGCCGGGTGCGCGCGCGCAATCGTCCGGGCGGCGGCCTGAGCGTGAAGATCTCGCTGCCGCTGGAAGCGTCAGCCGCCGTGTGATTGCGTCGTGCGGCGCGTGAGCGCCAGGCTGCGCAGCAGCGACGCACGATCGCGGATCGCCGCCACTTCTTCGTCGCTCGCGCCTTTCGATTCGAGCAGCACGCCGTGCATGTCGAACTGCAGTTCGATGTCCGCCGCGTCGCGCAATGCGTCGCCGCGATAGCGGATCAGGCGCGCGCCATTGAATTCGTAAGAGCCCTTCGCCGCTCTGTCCGCATCGAGTCTGCGCACTTCGTCGATGCGTTTTATCTGCGTGCCGTCGAACTGCGCGGTGTAGGTGGTGTCGATGCCGCCCGCCTTGATCGCTGCGCGCAGCGTATTGGCCGGATCGAGCGACCAGTCGTCCTCGCTCGATGCCGGTGGCTGTTTCGAGCAGCCGGTGATCAGCGTGACGGCGAGCAGCAGGGCGCACCCGGCACGAATTGCCGGCGAACGATCGATCGAAGTCTGCTTCTGGCGACGCGGGCTGAACATAATTTGTCGGTTGTGCGCGATTGTTGCGCGCCGAAAGACCATGCCACAGTCTGCGACGACGTGACCAGTGTCTGCGCTTCGCTGCACGGCCTGCGAACGTGACTCAGCTCACGCGGCGCGTCGCCACAATCCTCTACGCTGGCCGCCGATCGTCATTCAATGAGCAGGGAGAATTCGATGAGCGCCGCCGGTTCGCAGGTTCGTCAGAGTGCTGCACAGGCCCACGCCCCGCAGCCGGCTCCGCGCGCCGCCGCGCGTTCTGCGCCCATGTATGCGTTCGTGTCCTCGGACATCGAAGACGAGTTCAAGCTGCATCTCAACGACATTCCGCGCCAGCGCGAATCGCTCGACGTCGAAGGCCTGAAGCCGTCGCTGCTCAGCCGCCTGCTCGAGATGGTGTCGCCGATCGGCAAGTAGTCCTGTGGGGCTGGCGCTGTTTGAGCGCTGAACGCTTGAGATGAGGCCGAACAACGCGTCCCTTCCTCCGCGCAGCGGGGGACCGGGGGTTGCTGTAGGTCAGGCTTCAGCCTGACTTCTGAAAAGAGGCCGGCTGAAGCC
>NZ_DAINNK010000024.1:13278-57882 GCF_036735925.1 Povalibacter sp. | reverse complement strand
TTGCATCCGTCTCGGCGCCGGCGATGCCGATGTCTGCATGGTCGAGATCGGCGGTACGGTCGGCGACATCGAATCGCTGCCGTTCCTCGAGGCGATCCGCCAGCTCGGCGTCGAACTCGGTCGCAACAACGTGCTGTACATGCACCTGACGCTGGTGCCGTACATTCCAAGTTCCGGCGAGATCAAGACCAAGCCGACGCAGCATTCGGTCAAGGAACTGCGTTCGATCGGTATCCAGCCGGACGTGCTGCTGTGCCGTTCGCAGAATGCGATTCCCGATGAGCAGCGCCGCAAGATCGCGCTGTTCACGAATGTCGAAGAGCGCGCCGTCATCTCGGCCGTCGATGCCGACGACATCTACAAGATTCCGATGCTGCTGCACGAGGAGAAGCTGGACGAGATCGTCGTCGACAAGCTGCGCCTCGAAGTGAAGCCGGCGGACCTGAGTGAGTGGCGCCGCGTCGTCACGGCCAAGACGAATCCGGATACCACCGTGACCATTGCGATGGTCGGCAAGTACGTGAACCTGCGCGATGCCTACATCTCCCTGAGCGAGGCGCTGACGCACGCCGGCCTCGGCACGCGCACGCGCGTGAACATCCAGTTCATCGAGGCGACCGACGTCGAGAAGCACGGCACGGGCTGTCTCGAAGGCGTCGATGCGATCCTGGTGCCGGGCGGCTTCGGCGAGCGCGGTATCGAGGGCAAGATCCAGGCGATCCGCTTTGCGCGCGAACGCCAGATTCCGTACCTCGGCATCTGCCTCGGCATGCAGCTCGCGATCATCGAGTACGCACGTGACGTCGCAGGGCTCGAAGGCGCGCATTCCACTGAGTTCAACCGCAGTGCGCCGCATCCGGTCATTGCGCTCATCAGCGAGTGGGCGGACCAGAAGGGCACCACGGAACAGCGCAGCGAGAAATCCGACATGGGCGGCACGATGCGTCTGGGCGCGCAGGAAGTGCGCCTGTCGCACGGCTCGCGTGCTCACCAGATCTACGGCTCGGACGTGATCGCCGAACGCCATCGCCATCGCTACGAGTTCAACAACCGCTACCTCCAGAAACTCATGAACGCGGGCCTGCGTTTCTCGGGCTTCTCACGCGACGGTCTCGTCGAAATGATCGAACTGCCGGCGCATCCGTTCTTCGTGGCCAGCCAGTTCCATCCGGAATTCCGCTCGACGCCGCGCGACGGCCATCCGCTGTTCACCGGCTTCATCAAGGCGGCGCGCGCGTATCGCCAGGGGCAGATGCCGGCGGCGGCGAATGGGTGATCAGCTACTGGCTACTGGTGGCTGGCCAGAACTGAGCTTCGATGCATGTCTGGCCAGCCGCCAGTAGCCAGCCGCCAGAATCCCATGCGTCTCCTCAACTTCACCGTCGGTCCCGACCAGCCCTTCATCTTCAAGTCGTCCTTCGACAAGACAGTCAAATCAACCCCGTTCGAGGAAAGCCTGTTATGAGCAAGATCGTCGACATCCGCGGCCGCGAAATCATCGACTCGCGCGGCAACCCGACCGTGGAGGCCGATGTTCTCCTCGAATCCGGCGCCGTGGGACGCGCCGCGGTGCCGTCTGGCGCGTCGACGGGAACGCGCGAAGCCGTCGAACTGCGCGATGGCGACAAGAGCCGCTATCTCGGCAAGGGCGTGCTGAAGGCGGTCGCCAATGTGAATGGCGAGCTGAAGCAGCTGCTCGTCGGCAAGGACGCGGCGGATCAGCGCGGGCTCGATGAAGCGATGATCAGGCTCGACGGCACTGATTCGAAGTCGCGCCTCGGCGCCAATGCGCTGCTGGCCATTTCGCTTGCGAATGCGCATGCGGTCGCGAAGGACACGAAGCAGTCGCTGTTCCGGCTGCTCGGCGGCCCAGGCCCGAAGACGCTGCCGGTGCCGATGATGAACATCATCAACGGCGGCGCGCATGCGGACAACAGCGTCGACATCCAGGAATTCATGATCCTGCCGGTCGGCGCGCCGTCGCTGTCTGAGGCCGTGCGTTACGGCGCCGAAATCTTCCACACGCTCAAGAAGGTGCTGCACGAGCGCAAGCTCAATACCGCCGTCGGCGACGAAGGCGGTTTCGCGCCCGACCTGCCGTCGAACGAAGCGGCGCTGGAAACCATTCTCGAAGCCATCGAGCGCGCCGGCTACAAGGCCGGCAAGCAGGTGTTCCTCGGTCTCGACGTCGCCAGCTCCGAGTTCTACAAGGGCGGCATCTATGACCTGGAATCGGAAGGCCGCAAGTTCACCTCCGCGCAGTTCGTCGACTACCTCGAAGGCCTCGCGAACCGCTATCCGGTCATCACCATCGAAGACGGCATGGCCGAAGGCGACTGGGACGGCTGGGCGCTGCTGACGCAGCGGCTGGGCAAGAAGGTACAGCTCGTCGGCGACGACCTGTTCGTGACCAACACCAGGATCCTGCAGGAAGGCATCAGCAAGAAGATCGCCAACTCGATCCTCATCAAGCCGAACCAGATCGGCACGCTCACCGAGACGCTCGCGGCCATCGACATGGCCGCAGACGCGGGCTACTCGGCAGTCGTGTCGCATCGCTCCGGCGAGACCGAAGACTCGACGATCGCCGACATCGCCGCGGCGACGCGCGCCACGCAGATCAAGACCGGCTCGCTGTCCCGCTCCGATCGCATCGCCAAGTACAACCAGCTCCTGCGCATCGAAGCCGAACTCGGCAAGGACGCGCGCTACGCGGGTGTCGAGGCGTTCCCGGTTCCGCTGCCAGGAATTTCCTGCTAAGAAGCTGGCTGCATGAAGTTCCTGGCCGTCGGATTGCTCGCCCTGCTGGTGGTACTGCAGTACCGCCTGTGGCTGGGCGACGGCGGCATGCGGGAAGTGACGCGGTTGCGGGCGGAGATCGAGCAGCAGCAGGTCGAGAATGCGACCTTGCGCGAACGCAACCGCACGCTGGCCGCGGAGGTGCAGGATCTGAAGAAGGGCACGGTCGCGATCGAAGAGCGTGCCCGCACCGATCTGGGGATGGTCGGCCAGCGCGAGACCTTCTATCAGGTCGTGACGCCGCGCGAGGCGGTTCCGGCGGCGCAGAAGCAGGAATGAAGAGGGTGGAGCCGCAAAAGACCGTGACCGTAAGGGAATCCCGCGGGGCATAAAAGAAATTGCGGGTCAATGATCTTCATGTCTTCCAGAACGGGTTTCTTTTTTGCGGTCCTTTGCGGCCTCTGATTTCTCTCTTCCGATGCCTTCATCTCTCAAGTTCTGGGCCGTCGTTCCCGCGGCAGGTCGCTCGCGGCGCATGGGCGATTCGACTGTGCCAAAGCAGTACCTGCGACTTGCGGGCAGGGCGGTGATCGAATGGTCGCTTGCGCCACTGCTGGCGAGGCCGGAATGCGCGGGAGTCGTGGTGGCGATTGGCGCCGACGATCAGGAATGGGCGAAGCTCGACGTGTCCCGCGACCCGCGCGTTCGTTCCGTCGTCGGCGGCGCCGAGCGTGCGGATTCCGTTCACGCGGGACTGGGTGCATTGCAGCTCGACGAGGCGGCCTGGGTGCTGGTGCATGACGCCGCGAGACCCTGTCTGAGCGCGGAGGAAGTCGATCTGTTGCTGCGCACGCTGGAAAGCGATCCCGTCGGCGGTCTGCTCGCTGCGCCGGTCGTGGATACGCTGAAGCGCGCCGATGCCACTGGCCGCGTGGCGCAGACGGTCGATCGCGAGGGTCTGTGGCGCGCATTGACGCCGCAGATGTTTCGCTTCGGTCTTCTCGACAGGGCGCTGCGCGAGGCGCGCGCCCGGGGTCTCGTCGTGACCGACGAAGCGCAGGCGATCGAAGGGCTGGGCCTGCAGCCGCGCGTCGTGCCCGGCAGCCCTGACAATCTCAAGATCACGCTCGCCGAGGATCTGCGCCGCGCCGAGCGCTTTCTCGCGGAACGGGGAACCACGCTTTCATGACCACTGCACTACGCATCGGCCAGGGCTTCGACGTGCATGCCTTCGAGGCGGGCGACCATGTCACGCTCGGCGGTGTGCGGATTCCGCATGTGCAGGGCATCAAGGCCCATTCCGATGGCGACGTCGTGCTGCACGCGCTGGTCGATGCCTTGCTGGGCGCCGCGGGGTTGGGCGATATCGGCATCCACTTTCCCGATTCCGATCCGCAATGGCGCGGCGCCGACAGTCGCCAGTTCCTGCGGCATGCGCGCGCGCTGCTGCAGCAGCGGGGATTTGCGATCGTCAATGTCGATGTCACCGTGCTCGCTGAAGCGCCGCGGCTCGGCAAGCATCGCGAAGCCATGCGCGCCAACATCGGTGCAGACCTGGGCCTCGCAGCCGATCGCGTCAACATCAAGGCGACCACGACGGAGACGCTCGGCTTCGTCGGACGCCGTGAAGGCATTGCATGCCAGGCAATCGCCCTGATCGAGCAAACCTGATGGATCTGCTGCAACTGCCCTGTGCTCACGGCGTGCCGCCGGTCCGCGGTCGTCTGCGCGTCGAGCCGGAAGACTTCGTCGTTCGCGAGTGGCTGGGCTTCGCCGCCGACGGCGAGGGCGATCACTGGCTGCTGACGGTGCGCAAGCGCGGCGCGAATACCCACTGGGTGGCGAAGCAGCTCGGCAGGCTGGCGCAGATTCATCCGCGCGATGTGGGCTTTGCGGGTCTCAAGGATCGTCATGCCGTCACGGAGCAGGCGTTCACGCTGCCGGTGCGTTCGGCGATGCAGGACTGGTCCGGCGTCACCGGCGAAGGCTTCGAAGTGATCCGCGCCGAGCGGCACCGCCGCAAGCTGAAGCGCGGCGCTTTGCGCGGCAACGAGTTCGACCTTCTCGTTCGCGATCTGGTCGGCGACACCGCCGCCGTTGGCGATCTGCTAGCCCGCATCGGCGCCGAGGGCGTGCCGAACTACTTCGGTCCGCAGCGCTTCGGCATCGATGGCGCCAATCTCGCTCGCGCGCGCCGCTGGCTGGGCGGCGAAATCGAACTCAACGATCGCTTCGAACGCGGCTTCGCACTCTCCGCCGCACGCTCCGCCCTCTTCAACGATGTACTGACTGCGCGCGTCGCAGCCGGGACCTGGAATCGACTGCAATCCGGCGACGTCGCGAATCTCGACGGCACCAACAGCGTGTTCAAGGTCGATGCGCTCGATGACACGTTGACCGAGCGCTGCCGCATTCAGGACATTCATCCCACTGGTCCCTTGTGGGGCAGGGGAGAGCTGGCTTCGCAGGCAGAAGTCGCGGCGTTGGAGCGCGAGGTCGCGCAGCACGACGCGGTGCTGAGCAACGGCCTCGCCACGATTGATATGGATCAGGAACGGCGCTCCCTGCGCCTGCGTGTCAGCGAGCTGAGCTGGGCGCTGGAGGCGGAGGGACTGCGATTGAAATTCCGTCTGCCTCGGGGTGCCTTCGCCACTGCAGTGCTGCATGAACTGCTGCAGGACGCCTTCGCTCAGGCACTGCTGGAGTCGGACGAAGAGTGAACAGTTCTTCCTGTGGGGCCGGCTTCAGCCGGCCTGAGCACTGTCAGGCTGAAGCCTGACCTACAGAAGATGAAGAGGCAGCGACGCCCTTAGCGTCTGCTCTTCAGCAGCACATACACCGCGCCGCTGCCGCCGTCGACCGCGCGTGCCGACGCGAAGGCCAGCACCGGATCAATGTGCTGCAGCCAGCGATTGACGATGTTCTTGAGCACGGGGCCGCGCGGGCCGGAGCGGCGACCCTTGCCGTGCACGATCCGGATGCATTTGAGTTCGCGCTGGACGGCGTCGGTAACGAACTCGCGCAAGACTTCCTTCGCCTGCGCGCCGCTGAGTCCATGCAGATCAATTTCGGCATCGACCGCGTAGTGGCCGCGCCGCAGTCTGATGAGAACGTCCTCGGGCACGTGCGGACGCCGGAACAGCAATTCATCGCCCGTGCTCAGCAGCAGGTCGTCCGCCGGCGGCAGCAGGCTTTCCCTCAACACTTCGCGTTCGTCCAGGCGCGTGAAGCGTGCCTGCGCAACGGGCTTCGGCGCCTGCGGCGCCTCGTTGCCGGGCGGCAAGGGCTTCACCTCGCGCATCGCTTCGCGAAAGAGATCCTTGTCGGGGTCGTCGGGCGTGTTCATGTCGAGGATTCGTCGCAACATTTCCAGTATAGTTCGCCGCGCGTGTAGCGGGCGCGGTTCGAAGATTCCAGCAGCAGCGTGAAGATCCTCATCAGCAACGACGACGGCTATCGTGCGGAAGGCATCCGCGTGCTGACCGAATCCCTGATGCCTCTCGCCGAAGTCACCGTCGTCGCGCCGGATCGCAATCGCAGCGGCGCAAGCAATTCCCTGACGCTCGATGTGCCGCTGCGCGTTTTTCCCTTCGACCAGGACCGCTATCTCGTGCAGAACGGCACGCCCACGGACTGCGTGCACCTCGCGATCTCCGGATTGTTCGAATACGAGCACGACATGGTCGTTTCGGGCATCAACGACGGGCCGAACCTGGGTGATGACGTGCTGTACTCGGGGACCGTGGCAGCGGCGATCGAAGGCCGGTTTCTCGGTCTGTCCGCGATTGCAGTGTCGCTGGCGATCAAGCCCGGATCGGGGCAGCACTATGCGACTGCGGGCCGCGTGGCGGCGGAACTGGTGATGCGCATCCAGCGATCGCCGCTGCATCACGCCACCATTCTCAACGTCAACGTTCCCGATCTGCCCTATGAACAGTTGAAGGGCTATCAGGCAACGCGTCTGGGCTTTCGTCATCGTTCCGAACCCATCGTGCGTTCGGCGGATCCGCGCGGTCGTCCGGTGTACTGGGTCGGGCCTGCCGGCATCGGCCAGGACGCGGGAGAAGGCACGGACTTCCACGCGGTCGCCAATGGCTATGTTTCCATCACGCCATTGCAGATCGATCTCACGCGGCATTCGATGGTCGAGGACATCGGCAACTGGCTGCAGGGGCGCGAGGCATGAAGCCGCCTTACGGCAAGCCGGCGTCTGCACTCGTGCCCGGCGCGCGGCACAACGGCATCGGCATGACATCGGCGCGCACGCGCGAACGCCTGGTGCAGCGCCTGCGCGATCAGGGCATCGTCAATCCGGAAGTACTCGAACAGATCCGCAATGTGCCGCGACACCTGTTCGTCGACGAAGCGCTGGCGACACGCGCGTACGAAGACACAGCATTGCCGATCGGCCTCGGGCAGACGATTTCCCAGCCTTACGTGGTGGCGCGCATGACCGAGGCGTTGATCGAGGGCACGGCGCCGCGCAAGGTGCTCGAGATCGGTACGGGCTGCGGTTACCAGACTGCGGTGCTATCGCCTTTTGTCAAATTTCTGTACAGCATCGAACGCATCAGCGCCTTGCTGGAGCGTGCACGCATCCGCGTGAAGGAACTCAACCTGCGCAATGTCCATTTGCGTCACGGCGATGGTTTTCAGGGATGGGCTGCGCATGCGCCGTACGATGGCATCCTGATGGCGGCAGCGCCGCTCGCCATTCCGGAAGTCTTGCTGACTCAGCTCGGGCCCGGAGGACGATTGATTGCTCCCGTGGGTCCGGAGGGGCGGCAGCAACTGCTGCGCATCACACGGCGCGGCGATGACTTCCACAAGGAGACCCTGGGCCTGGTGAGCTTCGTGCCGCTGCTCAAAGGATTGGGCTGAGGAGCATCGGTTCTTCAGGCTTTCCCGCGGGGATTTCCTTCGGTCATAGCCTGACGAATCCGGCGGGGGCCGGCTGAAGCCGGCCCCACAGAACGAGAGGTGATGCAGTGACGACAGTGTCGGGGTTCTGAACGTTGGCCTGGCCTGCGTCACGGTTGCCGGTGCGGCTGATTTGCGCGCTCACTCTGTCGTTGCTGGTTGCGTGCTCATCGAATCCCCCGGCGTCGTCGACTTACACGGTCAAGCGCGGCGACACGCTTTACTCGATCGCCTGGCGTCACAAGGTCGACTACCAGGACCTCGCACGCTGGAATGGCATCGGACGCGACTATCTCATTCATCCCGGCCAGGTGCTGCGGCTCGCGCCGCCCGGGCGCGGTGCGACGAGCGTCGCAAAAAAATCTTCGACTGCTCCACGAACATCTCGATCTCCCGCGGCAACGCCGCCCAGGAGCAGCGTGCCGGCAGGTCCGCCGGTCCGATGGTCGTGGCCGGTCGACGGCGGCAACGTGGTGTTGACGACGCGACCCAACGGCGGTCAAGGCCTGACCATCGATGGTCGCGCGGGCCAGGACATCCGCGCTGCAGGTGCAGGACGCGTGGTCTACAGCGGCACGGGGCTGCTCGGTTACGGCCAGCTGGTCATCATTAAGCACAACGAAACGTATCTGAGCGCCTATGGCCACACACAGGCCGTCGTAGTGAAAGAGGGCGATGCAGTCGCGGCAGGACAGCGGATCGCCACGATGGGCAAGGGGCCGCAGGGAACGCCCATGCTGTATTTCGAGATCCGCATCGATGGTTCGCCGCGCAATCCGCTGTCGTTGTTACCGCAACGACGCTAGATATATCAACGTCGGTCTCGTTCAGGGTGTTCAGGAAAATGAGCAAGGGCCGATGCGATGGCGTCTCATCGATCCTCCGGCATTCGCGCTACGTGGCTGGCGCGATCATTGCAATTGCAACTAATTCGAGTGAATAAATTGCGGACGGTAGTTGCAACTCTTATCTACGTATGTCTAACATCCGCCCCCAACGTCGCTGGCGAGAGACAGCGAACGAGCCGCAGGGTGACCGGGTGAAGACGCGGGGGCGGAGGGGGATTCGAGGAAACAGCGCGAAGAAGAACAAAACGAAAAGAACAAGAATACTTCGTCAAGTGAATGTTCCTCGTGAACACGCAACGACGAGTTGGTCGAACGAACTTCAGTCCCTCGCGTCTTCTCCCGGTCGTCCTGACCGGGAGAAGACTGAACCAGATCCCCGCCTTCGCGGCGATGACTCGATATTCCCTAGTCTTGCAGAAACAGCGCCGCGACGACCTTGCGGTCCTCGCTCACCAGCACGTTGTAAGTGCGGCAGGCCGCGCCCGTATCCATGACTTCGCAGCCGATGCCGCGCGAGAGGATGCGTGCGAGCAGCGTCGACGGCGGAAATTTCTGACGCGTCCCCGAACCCAGCACCACGATCTCGGGCTCCAGCGCGAATAGCGGTTCGAGATCTTCGGCCGTGAGTTCGTTCAGGGATTGCGGGCGCCAGTCCGTGATCAGCGTGTCGGCGCGCAGCAGGCAGCTGCGATGCACGATCGTTTCGTTCACGCGAATTTCGCCGGGGGAATAGGCGCGCACCAGTTGAATGCCGCCGACACTGTCGTCTGTGAGTTTCATTCCGCTACGATAGCGCACCTTCGTTTTCCCGCGGCGCCGATGTCGACTTCTCCCTGGCTGACTCTGATTGCTCCCGACATCGGGACGGCTCTGTCGCGCGGGACACCATCAGCGACGCTGGCGCGATTGGCGGGGCGCGGTTCGGTCGCGCAGCGATGGGAACGCAGCGACATCCAGTCGCCGCTGCGTCCGTGGCAGCGCGGCCTCCTGAATACACTCGGAATCGAAGCCGGATCGCTCGCGAGCGCGGCGCTCAGCATGAGCGGTCACGAGGGCTACTGGCTGCACGCCGAACCGGTGCACTTCGTGGCGGGCCTCGATCGTCTGAGTTTTCTCAGTCTGGCTGGCGAATCGAAAGTGACCGATGCGGAGCGGTCCGCATTGTTCGAGCAACTCGCGCCGAGCTTCGCGTCGGGTGACCATGTCCTGCAGGCGATGGGATCTGAATGGTTTCTGCGAAGCAGCCGTGCGCTGCAGGTCACGACGTCGACACCCGATGCAGCCGCAGCCAGCGAATTGCAGACGGTCATGCCGCGCGGACAGGATGCCGCCGAGTTGCGCCGTGTCATGACGGAGCTGCAGATGTTGCTGCATGAACACCCCGTCAACGATGCTCGTGCGCGACGCGGGTTGCCTGCGGTCAATGCGGTGTGGTTGTGGGGAGGTGGCTCGCCAGGCGCCATCGAGGCGGGCGATTTTCCTGCTGCATTCGGCGATCACGCTTTTCTTCGCGGCTTGTACCGGCACGTGGGCAGAGTCATCACTGCATTGCCTGAAAATCCTGAAGCACTGTTGCATTCGATCGCTGGAAAGCCGCGAGCCATCGTTGTGGTGCCTGGAGCGGATCTCGAGGCCATGGATTCAGGATGGTTGGTCCCGCTCTCCGCAGCGCTTGCGGACGGCCGCTTGTCGCGACTGGATCTGATCCTCGATGAATGGCACATCGACGTCCGTCGCGGCGATCTGCGCCGCTTCTGGCGCCGCGCACTGCCGCCGTCGCAATGGGGGCAGCGCATTTGAGCGGTTACTCGATTCGCCGGCGTACGCTGCAGGACGATTCCGCGCTGCCATCGACACTGCATCCGCTGCTGCGGCGACTCTATGGATCGCGAGGCATCGCCTCGGCAGATGCGCTCGATCTCGGCCTCGACAAACTGATTCCGGTCAGTCAGCTCGGCGGCATCGACCGCGCGGTCGACGTGCTGTGCCGGCATTTCACCGCCGGCAGTCGCGTGATGGTTGTCGGCGACTTCGACGCCGATGGCGCGACCAGTACTGCGCTCGTCGTACGTCAGTTGACCCGGCTCGGATTCGCGCACGTCGATTTTCTCGTGCCGAATCGCTTCGAGTACGGCTATGGCCTGACGCCCGAGATCGTGCGACTGGCTGCGACGCGCCAGCCAGCACTCATCGTCACCGTCGACAATGGCATTGCCAGTCACGCCGGCGTGATCGAAGCACGCCATTTCGGAATCGAAGTGCTGGTTACGGATCACCATCTGCCCGCGGCGACCCTGCCGGAGGCCGCAGCCATCGTGAATCCCAACGCGCCCGGCGAGACGTTCCCGAGCAAGGCGCTGGCCGGTGTTGGCGTCGCGTTCTATCTGATGGCGGCGCTGACGCGGCAGATGCAGCAGCGCGGGCTGCACGCGCAGCCGCCGTCGGCGGCGGATCTGCTGGATCTGGTGGCACTCGGCACCGTGGCGGATCTCGTGCCGCTCGATCGCAACAACCGCGTGCTGGTGCAGCAGGGACTGCGGCGCATTCGTGCAGGGCGCTGCGTGCCCGGCATCCGCGCGTTGCTGGAAATGTCGGGCCGCTCGCTGGCTTCGGCATTCGCCGCTGATCTCGGCTATCAGATCGGGCCGCGCCTCAACGCGGCAGGGCGTCTCGACGACATGACGGTCGGCATTCAATGCCTGCTGACCGACGATCCCGACACGGCGCGCGTGCTCGCGGGCCGGCTCACGCAACTGAATCAGGATCGTCGCGAACTCGAACTGCAGATGCAGCAGGAAGCGATGCTCGCCGTCGCCGACATGCGCGACGAAGCGAGCCTGCCGCTCGGTCTGTGCCTGTTCGACGAAACCTGGCATCAGGGCGTCGTCGGCCTGGTGGCCTCGCGCGTGAAGGAGCGCGTGCATCGACCGGTCATTGCGCTGGCGCGCGGCGACGAGCGTCTGCTGAAAGGCTCGGCGCGTTCCGTTCCCGGCGTGCACATCCGCGACGTGCTCGACGCCGTCGCCAGCCGTCGTCCCGGACTGATCGAAAAATTCGGCGGCCACGCCATGGCGGCAGGCGTAACGCTGGCGGCGGCCAACCTGGCGGATTTCAGCGCCGCGTTCGATCAAGAAGTCTCGCGCTGGATGAGCCGCGACGACGCGACGGGTGTCGTTCATTCCGATGGAGAACTGACTCCAGCCGAGTTGACGCTCGACATCGCTCACCTGCTGCGCGAGTCCGGCCCGTGGGGACAGGCATTCCCGGAACCGCTGTTCGACGGACAGTTCTCGGTGCGTACCAGTCGGGTGCTCAGCGAGCGTCATCTCAAGATGGAGCTGGAGCGGGAGGGCGGATTGCCGTACGAGGCCGTCGCCTTTCGGCATTTCGATCACGATGATGCGCCGCAGGTCGCGCCGGGCAATCGGGTCGAACTGGCGTACCGGCTGGACGTGAACCGCTACAACGGCACGGAGAAGCTGCAGCTCGTCGTGGAGCATCTGCGGGTCTTGCGTTAGGACGTCTTCCTGTAGGTCAGGCTTGTAGGTCAGGCTTTAGCCTGACTCCTCAGAGGCCGGCTGAAGCCGGCCCCACAGGCAGGCGGACGGACGTGCCGTGCTACCATCGCGGCCCCGCAAAACTCCCCCTTTCTCGAGCCCATGGAAGTCAACCTGATCCGCCGTACCCTCGATGATCTCTCCGAGCGCAGCGAAGCTCTCCGGAGGTTTCTTTGACTACGACAACAAGCACGAACGCCTGACGGAAGTCAGCCGCGAACTGGAAGATCCGGGAATCTGGAACACGCCCGACAAAGCCCAGGAACTGGGTCGCGAACGGGCCCGCCTCGAAGCCATCGTCGGGACGCTCGACAGCATCCGCAACGGACTCGGCGATGCCGTCGAACTGCTCGACATGGCCGTCGCCGAGAACGACGAGTCCACGGTCGCCGATGTGCAGGGTGACATCGCCGCCATCGAACAGGACGTGAAGAAGCTGGAATTCCAGCGCATGTTCCCGGGCAAGATGGATTCGCACAGTGCCTTCCTCGACATCCAGGCCGGTGCCGGCGGCACCGAGGCGCAGGACTGGGCGCAGATGCTCATGCGCATGTACCTGCGGTGGGGCGAAGCCCACGGGTTCAAGACCGAAGTGGTCGACGTCAGCGACGGCGAAGTCGCCGGTATCAAGGGCACGACGATCAACTTCACGGGCGACTACGCCTACGGCTGGCTGCGCACCGAAACCGGTGTGCATCGCCTCGTGCGCAAGTCGCCGTTCGATTCGAATGCACGGCGTCACACTTCGTTCGCGTCCGTGTTCGTGTCGCCCGAAGTCGATGAGGACATCGAGATCTCGATCAACCCGGCCGACCTCAAGACCGACGTGTACCGTTCGAGCGGCGCCGGCGGCCAGCACGTCAACAAGACCGAATCCGCCGTGCGTATCACGCACATGCCGACCGGTATCGTGGTCGCGTGTCAGGCCGAGCGCAGTCAGCACAAGAATCGCGACAAGGCGATGAAGATGCTGAAGGCCAAGCTGTACGAACTCGAAGTGAACAAGCGCAACGCGGCCGCCAAGGTGCTGGAGGATGCAAAGTCCGACGTGAGCTGGGGCAACCAGATCCGTTCCTACGTGCTCGACCAGTCGCGCATCAAGGATCTGCGCACCAACGTCGAGATCGGCAATACCGTCGCGGTACTCGATGGCGACCTGGATCCTTTCCTGGAAGCCAGCCTCAAACAGGGCCTCTAAGAGGGGAAGCCGCAAAGACCGCATAAAAGAAGATCATGTTTCTTTTATGCGGTCTTTTGCGGCTCCCGATTCTCTTCTCCGATACGATCAACGCCATGACCGACCAGACGCCACCGCCGGATGAGAACAAGCTGATCGCCGAACGGCGCGCCAAGCTCGACAAGCTGCGCGCTTCGGGTGCCATCGCCTTTCCGAACGATTTCCGTCGCGATGCGCTGGCGGATCAGTTGCTGACCGCTTACAGCGATCGGCCGCCGGAATGGTTCGAGCAGAACGAAGTGCCGGTAAAGGTCGGCGGCCGCATGATGGCCAAGCGCGTCATGGGCAAGGCGAGCTTCGCCAAGATCGCGGATCGTTCCGGACAGATCCAGTTGTTCCTGCAGCGCGATTCGCTCGGCGAGGCGTACGAGGCGTTCAAGGGTTGGGATATCGGCGACGTGCTCGGTGCCGAGGGCGTGCTGTTCAAGACCAAGACGGGCGAGCTGTCGGTGCGCGTCGACAAGATCCGCCTGCTGACCAAGTCGCTGCGACCGCTGCCCGACAAGTGGCACGGCCTGTCGGATCAGGAAACGCGCTATCGGCAGCGCTATGTCGACCTGATCATCAGTCCGGAAAGCCGCGCGGTGTTCCAGACGCGCACGCGCATCATCAAGTACCTGCGCGACTTCCTCGATTCGCTCGGCTTCCTGGAAGTCGAGACGCCGATGATGCAGCAGATCGCCGGCGGCGCGGCGGCGAAGCCGTTCGTCACGCATCACAACGCGCTCGACATGGATCTGTACCTGCGCATCGCGCCGGAGCTGTATCTCAAGCGGCTCGTGGTCGGCGGCTTCGAGCGCGTGTACGAGATCAACCGCAACTTCCGCAACGAGGGGGTGTCGACGCGACACAATCCCGAGTTCACGATGCTGGAGCTGTACCAGGCTTACGCGGACTGCGACGACATCATGAATCTGGTCGAGCAGATGTGTCAGGGCATCTGCGACGCGGTCAATGGTTCACGCCAGGTCACGTATCAGGACGAGACTTTCGATTTCAGTCAGCCGTTCCGGCGCGCGACCATCGAAGATCTGATCGTGCAGTTCAATGCCGGGATCGATCGTTCGAAGCTGCGCGATGTCGCGTACCTGCGCGCGTACAGTGATCAACTCGGGGTCGCGTACGAACCCGGCGACGGCGCCGGCAAGCTGCAGATGGGGATTTTCGACAAGACGGTCGAACACCAGCTGCGTGCGCCGACGTTTGCGTGCGCGTATCCGGCCGAGGTGTCGCCGCTGGCGCGTGCCAACGATGCCGATCCGTTCATCACCGACCGCTTCGAGTTTTTCGTCGGCGGGCGCGAACTCGCGAATGGATTCTCCGAGCTGAACGATCCGGAAGATCAGGCCGCCCGTTTCAAGGAACAGCTGGTGCGCAAGTCGGCCGGCGACGAGGAAGCGATGCAGTACGACGCCGACTACATTCGCGCGCTGGAATACGGCCTGCCGCCGACCGGCGGCCTGGGCATCGGTATCGACCGGCTGGTGATGCTGTTCACCAATTCGCCGTCGATCCGCGATGTGTTGCTGTTTCCGTATATGCGGCCGGAGTAGCGCGTCGCTCTGCCTGTGGGGCCGGCTTCAGCCGGCCTTGGAACTGTCAGGCTGAAGCCTGACCTACAGCCAGAGGCCGGCTGAAGCCGGCCCCACAGCAAGACCCGTTCAGGTCACTTCGTAAGGCATCGGCATCCGCTGCAACGCCGTGCCGTCCGCATCGACCAGTCGCAATTCCTTCTGCAGTTCCGTCAGGCTGATCACGGCCAGCAGCTCGCATCCCTGCGGCGTTGCCACCGCATCGACCACATCGCCCGCATGAGCCTCGCCGCTGACGATGCGGGTGGCGGGCGAGGGCGGCGGACACGCGGCCTGGAACGCGATCATCCGGCGCTTCACCGTGCCCCGGAAATGTGTGCGCGCGATGATTTCCTGGCCCGTGTAGCAGCCCTTCTCGAAGCTGATGCCTTCGAGCAGGTCGACGTTCAGCATCTGCGCCACGAACGCCTCGTGGGTTTGCAAATACACCTGCGGCAGGCCAGCGCGGATCTCGGCTCGAAGCCAGTCGGCAGCGAACTGGGCGTCGTCGGGCAGTTTCGTGACGGTAGGTGCGACGATCAGCGAGGACGTCGTTGCCACCGGCCAGCCGATGAAGCTGACGCCGTCGCGTTCATCGTGTGTCCGCGGTGGGCGCGCGTCGTTGGCTGCGCCGCCGATGACGAAGTGTCCCGCACCGCTCTCTATCTTCGCCTTGGCGCGCATCACGTACTTGCGCAGGCGCATCACGATGGCATCGACGAGTTCGGCGGGGACGATCAGCAGGATTCCATCGCTGCGTTCGACCATCCACACGATCGCCTGCACGCGGCCCTGCGGCGAATTGCAGCTCGCCAGCTCCAGGCGCTGGCGGGTGAGGCGCTGCATGTCGAAACTCAGCTGGCCCTGCAGGAAATCCCGGGCATCGGCGCCGCTCACGAGGATGCTGCCGAAGCGCGGCAGGGCAGCGGTGGGAAAGGGCAGAATCTCGCTCATTCGCTAAATCCGAAACGACCCATCGTGACTTGATATACCGCCCGAGGTTCCTCGGTCTGAGGCCTTCTGGCAGACTACGACGCCATGCCCAGCAGCCGCCAGGAAACCACTTCCGACGTCGCGCAGACGTCCGACGTCGCACCGACGCATGCGTCGGCATCGCCAGTTTCCCACATCGCGGCAGACTCCGTGGGCGCTCAATCATCTCCGCAGATATCGACCCCGGCCATCGAAATCGGCGGTCGCGAAGGCCCCGAACCGACACGCTTCGGCGACTGGGAAAAACGCGGTCGCTGCATCGACTTCTGATCGTTGGCGCATTCGTTTCAGGAACACACATGAGTAGCCCGACCCGATACGTCCGACCGTTGTCGCCGTTCCTTTCGTACCGGTGGCAATACACGATGGCGCTGTCGTTCCTGCATCGCATGACCGGCTGTGCGATGAGTGTGGGATTGCTGCTGCTCACGTACTGGCTCGTCGCGGCCGCGACCGGTGCCGATGCGTACGCCAGGGCCCAGCAGTGTTTCGCCCATCCGCTGGTCCGCGTGCTGCTGATCGCTTTCTCCTTCAGCTTCTTCTACCACCTGTTGAACGGCGTGCGTCACCTGGTGTGGGACGCCGGGCACGGCTTCGAGAAGAAGACCGCGCGCCTGAGCGGCTGGGTCGCATTTCTCGGCGCCGTGATACTGACGGCGTATTTCTGGTTCCTTGTGCTGGGTCGCAGCGCCGGAGGTGTGGCATGAGCCTGCGCAGCCCGATGGGCCGGGTGCTGGGGCTGGGCTCGGCGAAGGAAGGCGTCGGTCACTGGTGGATGCAGCGCGTGAGCGCCGTCGCCCTCGTCGTGCTCGGCTTGTGGTTCGTGAGCGCATTGCTGCGCCTGGGCGATCTCAGTCACGCAGCGGTGCTGGCCTGGATCGCCCTGCCGCTGAACGCGGTGCTGCTGTCGTTGCTGATCGGCACGGCCGTGTATCACTCGCAGCTGGGCGTGCAGGTGGTCGTCGAAGACTACGTGACCAGTCACGGTCTGAAGGTCGTGACGATGCTGCTGCTCACCTTCGTTCACATCGTTCTGGCGGCATTGGGCATCTTCTCCGTGCTGCGTATCGCATTCGGAGCCGTGGCATGAGCGCGTACCAGTTCATCGATCATTACTACGACGTCGTGGTCGTAGGTGCCGGCGGCGCCGGCCTGCGCGCCACGTTCGGCCTCGCGCATTCCGGCCTGTCGACCGCGTGCATCACCAAGGTATTCCCGACCCGCAGCCACACGGTGGCCGCGCAGGGCGGCATCAGCGCCGCGCTCGGCAACATGGGCGAAGACGACTGGCGCTGGCACATGTACGACACCGTCAAGGGATCGGACTGGCTGGGCGACCAGGACGCGATCGAGTTCATGTGCAAAGAGGCGCCCGGTGCCGTCATCGAACTCGAACACTACGGCGTGCCGTTCTCGCGTACCGAAGACGGTCGCATCTATCAGCGTCCGTTCGGCGGCATGACCACGCGTTTCGGTCAGGGCACCGCGCAGCGCACCTGCGCAGCCGCGGACCGCACCGGTCACGCCATGCTGCATACCCTGTATCAGCAGGCGCTGCGCCACGAAGCGCAATTCTTCATCGAATATTTTGCCGTCGACCTGATCATGGAAAACGGCGAATGTCGCGGCGTCGTTGCCATCGACATGGCGGACGGTACGGTGCATCGCTTCCTCGGTCACCAGACCGTGCTGGCGACCGGCGGCTATGGTCGCGCGTACTTCTCCTGCACTTCTGCACACACATGCACGGGCGATGGCGGCGGCATGGTGCTGCGCGCCGGTCTGCCGATGCAGGACATGGAATTCGTGCAGTTCCATCCGACCGGCATCTACGGCGCCGGCTGCCTGATTACCGAAGGCGTCCGCGGCGAAGGCGGCATCCTGCGCAACTCCGCCGGCGAGCGCTTCATGGAACGTTATGCGCCGAACGCGAAGGATCTGGCCTCGCGCGACGTGGTGAGCCGCGCCATGACGATCGAGATCCGCGAAGGCCGCGGCGTCGGCGCGCACAAGGATCACATCTTCCTGCACCTCGAACATCTGGGCGCCGACACGATTCACGAGAAGCTGCCGGGCATCGCCGAGACGGCGAAGATCTTCGCGGGCGTCGACGTCACGAAGCAGCCGATCCCCGTGCTGCCGACCGTTCACTACAACATGGGCGGTGTGCCGGCGAACTATCACGGCGAAGTCGTGACCATGAAGAACGGCAATCCCGACACCGTCGTGCCGGGCCTCATGGCCGTTGGCGAAGCGGCCTGCGTCTCGGTGCACGGCGCGAACCGTCTCGGTTCGAACTCGCTGCTGGACCTGGTCGTGTTCGGCCGCGAAGCAGCGCGTCACTGCGCCGACATCGTCAAGCCGGGCACGAAGCATCGTACGCTTGCGAAGGATGCCGGCGACTTCGCAGTCAGCCGTATCGACAAATTCCGCAACGCCAAGGGCTCCCTGCGCACGGCCGATATCCGCCTCAACATGCAGAAGGTCATGCAGGGGCACGCAGCCGTGTTCCGCACCGGCGAATCGCTGCAGGAAGGCGTGCAGAAGCTGTCGGAAGTCTTCAACTCGTTTGCGGACGTCAACGTGACGGATCGCGGCATGGTCTGGAACACAGACCTGATCGAAACGCTGGAACTCGACAACCTGCTCGGTCAGGCCGTTGCGACCATGCATTCGGCCAGCAATCGTCAGGAAAGCCGCGGCGCCCATGCGCGCGAAGACTTCCCGAATCGCGACGACCAGAACTGGATGAAGCACACGCTGTCCTGGGTCAGCGATCACGGCGATGTGCAACTCGACTATCGGCCCGTGCATACGAATACGTTGACGAGCGACGTCGAGCCGGTTCCGCCGAAGGCAAGGGTGTATTGAGAGGGTGAGAGGGCTACAGGCGACAGGCGACAGGCGACAGCCAGAATGGAAGTTCAGAAGTCCGTAGCCTGTAGCCTGTAGCCTGTAGCCTGTCGCCCGACCCGTAGCCTCTATCGACTAAGCAACTATTCCCCGGACAAGTCCATGGCCCAATTCCGCCTACCCGCGAACTCCAAGATCAAGCCCGGCAAGTCCTTCAAAGCGCCGGCCGGCGCGAAGGACGTGCGGTCGTTCCGCATCTACCGCTTCGATCCGGAGACCGGCGAGAATCCGCGCGTCGATACCTACGAAGTCGACATGGCGGCGTGCGGGCCGATGGTTCTGGACGCACTCATCAAGATCAAGAACGAGATCGATCCGACGCTGACGTTCCGGCGCTCGTGCCGCGAAGGCATCTGCGGTTCCTGCGCCATGAACATCGACGGCGTGAACACGCTGGCCTGCACCCGCGCCTGCGAGGACGTGAAGGGCGACGTCAAGATCTGTCCGCTGCCGCACATGCCGGTGGTGAAGGATCTGGTGCCCGATCTCACCAACTTCTACGCACAGTACGCCTCGGTGAAGCCGTGGCTGCAGACGCGCACGCCGGCGCCGCCGGATCGCGAGCGCCTGCAGTCGAAGGAAGACCAGGAGAAGATCGATCGTCCCTCGGCGTGCATTCTGTGTGCCTGCTGCTCGACCTCCTGCCCGAGCTATTGGTGGAACGGCGACCGCTACCTGGGTCCGGCGGCACTGCTCGCCGCCTATCGCTGGATCATCGATACGCGCGATGAAGCGACGGGCGAACGTCTCGATGCGCTCGAAGATCCGTTCAAGCTGTATCGCTGCCACACGATCATGAACTGCACCGAAGCGTGCCCGAAGGATCTGAACCCGGCGCGCGCGATTGCCGAGATCAAGAAGCTGATCGCCGAACGGCGGCATTGACCGGTTGGCCATGGAAGCGGCACGGCTGTCCCGCCTGCGCTGGCGCTGCCGGCGCGGCATGCGCGAACTGGACGTCGTCTTCCAGCGATACCTGGAGCAGCACTACGTCGCGGCCTCGCCCGAGGAACAGCGGGCATTCGAATCGTTGCTGGAGGAGCAGGATCCCGTGCTCCTCGCGTATCTGACGGGCAGGGAACATCCGCAGGATCCGCAGCAGGCCTATGTCATCGCAAGGCTCTCCAACCCTGGTTCTTGAACTGCGGCAGATGCGCGGCCAGCGATGGGCGGCCCTCGGCCTCATGGGGCTGGCGGGGCTGGCGCCGTTGCTGATGCTTGGCAGCGTCCATCCTGTCGTGCTGGGGTTGCTGGTGGTTCTGGGATCGTCCGTTCTGGCGACGGGATTCCACCGGGCAGGCTGGCTGGGGGGAACCCGGTCCGTCATCCGGGCAGTCTGGCGCAGCGACGGGACCTGGCAGCTCACCCGTGGCTCGGGCCGCGAGAGCGAGGCGCGGTTGCTGCCAGCTTCCAGAATGAGTCCAGTTGCGATCTGGCTGCGATGGTCGGTGGAGCCGGGCGGGCCCCGGACCCGGACGATGCTGTTGCTGCCATGCGACCTTCCGGGTCCGGATTTTCGTCGTCTGCTGGTCCGCCTGAGGCTGGATCGGTCAGAATGCGCCGCCCCGACCGCGGCGCAGGCGAATTCATGACCTTGATCGGTAGTCCTTCCTCCCTTGATGCGATGCGCGTTGCATTTCGTAACGAAATGCAATGTTCGGCGAACTTTCCCCAGACCCGTCAGTCTATCGGTGCAGCCTCGGCCGGGTGCTTTGATGATATGGGTTTCGCGCCTGCCGGGGTCGCGGGTCAATGATCGAAGACGACAATGACCAGCAGCTTGTGGAGCGGGTTCAGAAGGGCGACAAGCGCGCCTTCGACCTGCTGGTCCGCAAGTATCAGCACCGCGTGCTGAAGCTGGTGGGACGGTTCGTCAACGATGCCGCGGAGGCAGAGGACGTTGCCCAGGAGGCCTTCCTCAAGGCCTATCGGGCGTTACCTGCCTTCCGGGGCGACAGCGCGTTCTATACCTGGCTGTATCGCATAGCGATCAATACGGCCAAGAACACGCTGGTATCGAATCGGCGCCGGCCGGTGGACTTCGACCTCGACCTGCAGGATCCGGAGCAACACGACCGGCAGGCGAGACTCAAGGAAGGCGATACGCCCGAAGGCGTGCTCCTCACGGACGAGATTCGCGGTGTCGTGGAGCAGGCGCTGGAGCAGTTGCCCGAGGATCTGCGCAAGGCCATCGTCCTGCGCGAACTCGAGGGATTGTCTTACGAGGAGATTGCGGAGGCCATGGACTGCCCTGTCGGGACGGTCCGATCGCGCATCTTCCGGGCGCGCGAGGCCATCGACAAAAAGCTGAAACCGTTGTTGGATTGACGGGTCAGCACTTGAGCGTGGTGTCGAAACTGATGTTCGAGATCGAAAGTGCGGTGATGCGGATATGACCGATCCGGTGAAAGAGCAACTGTCGGCCTGCCTGGATGGCGAGCTTCCCGAGGCTGAACTCAGCCTGTTGCTGAGGCAGGCACAGCGCGACTCGCAGCTGCTGGAAACGATGGGGCGTTATTCGCTCATCAGCGAGGCGATCCGCGGAGCGCAGCCGGTGGCCGCTTCCAGGGGATTTGCCGACCGGATTGCCGCCGCCATCGAAGCCGAACCCGTCGCCGCCGTGCCAGCGGCACGATCGCAGGCCATGCTGCGGTGGATGCGTCCGGCAGCCGGTTTCGCGATTGCCGCGGGCGTTGCGGCGGTTGCCGTCATTTCCCTGCAGCCCGCCGGCCTCGATCCTCAACCGGTCGCGGTGGTGGCCGACAATGCCGCGATTGCCGAATCGCAGCCTGCTCCGAGCTACACCGTTCCCACCAACGTCGGTGCAACGAACACTGCCTACATTCCTGCGGCGCGCCTCACCAATTACGTGGTCGCACACAGCGAATATTCCTCGCCGCTGGGACGCCGCACGGTGCTGAGCGGCGTCCTCTCGGACGATCAGGAACAGGATGAGGACGTCGCCATCAACGTGACGTCGCAGGACTCCGCGGAGCCGCAGCGCTGATGTCGACCCTCCGGTCCTGGTTCGTCGCCCTGTGTTGTGCCGTCGTCCTGCCGGCGCAAGCCGCGGATCCCGAGGCGCGCGAATGGCTCGAGCGCATGTCGCGTGCGCTGTCCACCCAGAACTACGACGGTCGCTTCTTCCATCTGCGCGATTCGCGCTCCGAAGCGATGCGCATCATTCATCGCGTCGACAAGGGCAGGATCACCGAACGTCTGGTCTCCCTGGACGGCAGCGGGCGCGAGATCGTCCGCAATGCTTCCGAAGTGATCTGCTACCTGCCCGACAAGCGCATGGTCTTCGTCGAGAAGCGTACCGACGACAATTCGCTGGTGTCGGCGCTGCCGGTCTACAACGAGACCCTCGAACAGCTGTACCAGATCGAACGTTCCGGCGGCATCGTCAAGGCGCATGGCCGCAAGACCCAGATCATCGAGGTCAAGCCGCGCGACCAGTACCGCTACGGCTACAAGCTCTGGCTGGACCAGGAAACGGCCATGCCGTTGAAGTCCCAGCTCTGCGACCGCGACGGCAAGGTCATCGAGCAGATCCTGTTTTCCGAACTGAACCTGCGCGACCGCATTCCCGCCGATGAACTCAAAGCCTCCATCACCGGTGAGGGGTTCAAGTGGGTGCGCCAGGAGGACACCCTGCCGCCGCGCGTGGCCAATGCCGTCGTGGGCTGGAGCGTGGCGCGGCTGCCTGCCGGGTTCCGCCTGACGACATGGCGCGTCCAGCTCATCGCCGGTTCGCCCACGCCGGTGAGGCATCTGGTGTATTCGGATGGCCTGGCTTCCGTGTCTGTCTTCATCGAGCCGCGCGATTCCCAGGCTCAGCCGATGCACGGCCTGGCAAAAGTCGGTGCGGCGTTCGCCTATTCGCTGGATCTCGACGGTCACCAGGTGACGGCGGTGGGCGAGGTGCCGGCGGCAACGGTCGAGGCGATCGCCGCCGGGGTGATGCGGCAGATCGATGCTCCCCGGAAAGTCCCGCCGCGGGCTGCCGAAGCCAGTCAGCCCGTCACTCGCTGAATCACAAGAAGCCGCCATGACCGCCTGGACGGTCTATACCCGCAGCGGCTGCTCGCTCTGCGAACAGCTGATGATCGAGCTGGCCGAACTGCTCGGCCCCGCGGCCGCCGATGTCGCCGTCATCGATATCGCCGATCACCCCGACCTCGAAGGAAAATACGGTCGCCGGATTCCCGTCCTGCTGGCGGATGGCGACTTCGTCTGCGCCTACCGGCTGGATCACGACAGAGTCAGGGCCTACCTGACCCTCTGAGTTCGCGGCGGCTCACTGTCGCTGTGCGGCATTCCGCTATAATCCGCCGCCCTTTGCCGCCGCCGTCGCAAAAAAGCCCCTTAGATGAAGCTGATCCGCAACTTTTCCATCATCGCGCACGTCGATCACGGCAAATCCACGCTCGCCGACCGCTTCATCCAGCTCTGCGGCGGACTCGAGGCCCGCGAGATGGAAGCCCAGGTGCTCGATTCGATGGATCTCGAACGCGAGCGCGGCATCACCATCAAGGCGCAGAGCGTGTCGCTGCGGTTCCGTTCTCGTGACGGCGAAACCTACCAGCTCAACCTGATCGACACGCCCGGACACGTCGACTTCTCCTACGAGGTCTCGCGTTCGCTGGCCGCCTGTGAAGGCGCATTGCTGGTCGTCGATGCGGCGCAGGGCGTCGAAGCGCAGAGCGTCGCGAACTGCTACACGGCGCTGGAGCAGGGGCTCGAAGTCGTGCCGGTGCTGAACAAGATCGATCTGCCGTCGGCCGAGCCGGATCGCGTCATCAAGGAAATCGAGGAGATCATCGGCATCGAGGCGAGCGATGCGCTGCGCGTGAGCGCCAAGACGGGCGAGGGCGTGCAGGATCTGCTGGAGGAACTGGTCAGGCGCGTGCCGGCGCCGAAGGGCGATCCCGATGGCCCGCTGCAGGCGCTGATCATCGATTCGTGGTTCGACAACTATGTCGGCGTCGTCTCGCTGGTGCGCGTCATGAACGGCTCGCTGCGCACGGGCGCGAAGATCCGCGTGTGGTCGACGGGCCGCGCGCACACCGTCGACAAGCTCGGCCGCTTCACGCCGAAGTCGCTGGCCGCGGAAGCGCTCTACACCGGCGAAGTCGGCTTCGTCATTGCCGGCATCAAGGAGATCAACGGCGCGCCGGTCGGCGACACGATCACGCTCGACAACCGGCCCTGCGAGGCGCCGCTGGCGGGCTTCAAGCAGGTGCAGCCGCGCGTGTTCGCGGGCCTCTTTCCCGTCAACACCGAAGACTACGAGTCGTTCCGCGACGCGCTGGCCAAGCTCAAGCTCAACGACTCCGCTCTGCACTACGAACCCGAGGTATCGCCGGCGCTCGGCTTCGGCTTCCGCTGCGGCTTCCTCGGGCTGCTGCACATGGACATCGTGCAGGAACGACTGGAACGCGAATACAACCTGGACCTGATCACCAGCGCGCCGACCGTGGTCTACGAAATCCTGCGGACCGACGGCAATGTGGAGTACGTGGACAATCCGGCGAAGCTGCCGCCGAGCAACGAGATCGAAGACCTGCGCGAACCGATCATCACCGCGAATCTGCTGCTGCCGCCGGACTACGTCGGCGCGGTCATGAAGCTGTGCACCGAGAAGCGCGGCAAGCAGACCAAGATGCTCTACGTTGGCAGCCAGGTGTCGATGCAGTACGAAATGCCGCTGGCCGAAGTCGTGCTCGATTTCTTCGACCGGCTGAAATCGGTGAGCCGCGGCTATGCTTCATTCGACTACGAGTTCAACCGCTTCGAGACGGCGCCGCTGGTGCGTCTGGATGTGCTCATCAACGGCGACCGGGTCGATGCGCTCTCCATCATCGTTCATCGCGACAATGCCTATCACCGCGGCCGCGAACTCGTCGACAAGATGCAGGAGCTGATTCCGCGGCAGATGTTCGAAGTGGCGGTGCAGGCGGCCATCGGCAGCCAGATCGTCGCGCGCGCGACGGTCAAGGCGCTGCGCAAGAACGTGCTGGCCAAGTGCTACGGCGGCGACGCTTCGCGCAAGCGCAAGCTGCTGGAGAAGCAGAAGGAAGGCAAGAAGCGCATGAAGCAGCTCGGTTCGGTGGAGATCCCCCAGGAAGCGTTCCTGGCGGTGCTGAAGATCGGCAAGGACAAGTGAGCAGACCATGATCTTTGACTTCTCGTTCATTCTGACGGTCGCGACGTTCGTCACCGGCGTGATCTGGGGGCTGGAGGCGTGGCTGTGGAAACCGTCCCGCCTGCAACGGGCCGCCGCGGAGGGAACCGCGCCGGAGAACGTGCGCGAGCCCATCGTCGTCGAGTACGCGCGTTCGTTCTTTCCCGTCATCCTGATCGTCCTGGTGATCCGCTCCTTCCTGTTCGAACCGTTCCGGATCCCGTCCGATTCCATGATGCCGACCCTGCTGGACGGTGATTTCATATTTGTGAACAAGTTCTCCTACGGCCTGCGCCTGCCTGTGCTCAATTCGAAGATCGTGAACATCGGTGAACCGCAGCGCGGCGACGTCATCGTTTTCCGGCTGCCGAGCGACCCGTCGGTGAACTACATCAAGCGGCTCGTCGGACTGCCGGGCGATCATGTTTCGGTGCGGAACCAGCGGGTGTTCATCAACGATCAACCCATGACGGTGACGCTCGATGGGACGTATGCGGGACCGCGCAACACCGGACCGCAGGCGGATGCATTGCAGGGAGTCGAGGATCTCGGCGGAGTGAAACACCGCGTGCTGTTCATTCCCGAGCGCGATTCCCGCGACTACGATCAGGTCGTGCCGGCGGACCATTACTTCTTCATGGGCGACAATCGCGACAACAGCCGCGACAGCCGCTTCCCGGAAGTCGGGTTCGTGCCGGAGAAGAACCTGGTCGGCAAGGCGGTGCGGATCTGGCTGAACTGGGATCTGCCGGATGCGCCGATCTGGAACCGCATCGGCGATGCGATCAAGTAGGCAAGTGCGACAACAACAGGTTCGGACAGGCAGGAGAGTTCCAATGTTCGCTCGTCAGCGCGGCGCAACGTTTCTCGGCATGGTGATCATCCTGGCGATCCTGGGATTTGCGCTCTATGCCGGCATCCGCCTCACGCCGCTGTATTTCGAATACATGGCCGTCGTGCGCGCCCTGGATCAGACCGCCAAGGAGTATTCCGGAGGTCCCACCTCGCCCCAGCAGTTGCGCACGTCGCTGGATCGCCGCTGGACCATCGAGGACATCAAGAGCCTCGATCCCAAGGACATCGAGATCAAGAAGAGTGCCGGCGGCTTCACGATGCGTGCGTACTACCGCGCCGAAGCGCCGTTCGTCGCCAACGTCTCGCTGGTGGTCGACTTCGACAAGTCGGTGGATGTCAAAGGGCCCTGATCGCCTACTGGCGCCGGCAGACCGAGTGGCGCAGAGTGCGGGCCTCGATCCGCCCGTACGGAATCCGCATTGAAGACCGCCGCCGCCTGGCTCCAGCAAGCCCTCGATTACGAATGCCGCGATCCGGCGCTGCTCGAAGCGGCGCTCACGCACCGCAGCGCCGGCGGCCCGCATAACGAGCGGCTGGAATTCCTCGGCGACGCCATCCTGAACTGCGTGGTTGCGCGCCTGGTGTTCCAGGAATTCGCGGCGGCGGACGAGGGCGACCTGTCGCGATTCCGGGCCAGCCTGGTCAGCGGCGAGGCGCTGGCGGTGATTGCCGCCGAACTCGATCTCGGTCACTACGTCCGCCTCGGTTCGGGCGAACTCAAATCGGGTGGTTTCCGTCGCAAGTCCATCCTTGCCGATGCGCTCGAAGCCCTGTTCGGCGCGGTCTATCTCGATGGCGGTTTCGAAGCCGCTGCGCGGGTGATCGAACGCCTTTTCATACCGCGGCTCGACAAGCTGCCGAGCGCCGCCGAACTGAAGGATCCGAAAACCCGCCTGCAGGAAGCCGTCCAGGCCCGCAGCCTGCCGCTGCCGGTCTACGCGGTCGAATCCATCAGCGGCGAGGCGCACAATCAGGTCTTCGAAGTGAGCTGTTCCGTCGAGTCGCTGGCGCTGCGGGCCATCGGCATCGGCCCGAGTCGGCGGCGCGCCGAACAGATTGCAGCTCACGAAGTCCTGAACGCACTGCCGTCGCGACGTTCCAAGCCCGTTCCCGAAAGCACTGCCGGCGATCCGACCCCTTCCAGCCCAGACCAGACATGAGCGATCCTGACATTCCCGCCGCCGAAGCGTCGAATCCCGAATTCCGCTGCGGCTTCGTAGCCATCGTCGGACGGCCCAACGTCGGCAAGTCGACGCTGCTCAATGCGCTGCTGGAGCGCAAGGTCAGCATTGTGAGCCACAAGCCGCAGACGACGCGCCACCGCATCCTGGGCATCCGCAGCAGCGAACAGTCGCAGATCATTTTCGTCGATACGCCCGGTCTGCATTCCGGCGGCAAGCGCGCCATGAACCGCCACATGAATCGCGCCGCGGTCACCTCGCTCAACGATGCGGATGCCAACCTGTTCGTGGTCGAGGCGCTGCGCTGGATCGATGAAGATCAGCGCGTGCTCGAACAGCTCGTCGAGCGCGGACGCCCCATCATCCTGGCCGTCAACAAGGTGGACAAGGTCACCCCGCGCGAACGGCTGCTGCCGTTCATCGAGGAGATTGCCCGCAAGGCGCATTTCGCGGAGATCGTGCCGATGTCGGGCCTCAAGCAGAAGAACGTCGACACGCTGCCGGCGCTGATCGCGAAATACCTGCCGCTGTCGCCGCCGCATTTTCCGCTCGATCAGGTGACCGATCGCAGCCCCGAATTCCAGGCCTCTGAGATCGTGCGCGAGAAGCTGACGCAGCGACTGCACCAGGAACTGCCCTACGGCCTCACGGTGGAGATCGAACGCTTCGCGCAGGAAGAGGGCAGGCTGCTCGTCAACGCCGTGATCTGGGTGGAGCGGGCCGGGCAGAAAGCCATCGTCATCGGCCACGGCGGCGAACAGCTCAAGGAAGTCGGTCGCGCGGCGCGTATCGAGATGTCGGAACTCTTCGGTCGCCCGGTGCACCTGGAACTGTGGGTGAAGGTGAAGGAGAACTGGTCCGACAGCGAAGCCGCGCTGCGGCAGCTCGGGTACGAGTCATGAGGTGACGCGTCGTCCGTCACCGCACCGATGTCAACCCGTCTCATCCAGCTGCAACCCGCTTACGTCCTGCATCATCGGCCCTATCGCGACACGAGCCGGATCCTCGAACTGTTCACGCGCGATCACGGTCGCGTCACGGTGTTTGCCCGCGGCGCGCGGGGGAGCAGCAAGAAGGGCGCGTCTTCCATGTCGATGCTGCAGCCGTTCAACCGGCTGCTGGTGTCGTGGAGCGCGGGCGCGGAGGCCGGCACGCTGACGGCGGTCGAGTTCGATGGCACCTACCGTCTGCTGCAGGCAGACCGGCTGGTCAGCGGCTACTACCTCAACGAACTGCTGCTCAAGCTGTTTGCGCGTCACGATGCCCATGCGGACGTGTTCGCTCTATACGCCCATACCCTCGAGGTGCTGAAGGCATCCGGGAGTCCGCTGGCGCCGCTGCGCGTCTTCGAGAAGCGCCTGCTCGAAGCGCTCGGCTACGGACTCCCGTTGACACACGACGTCGCGGGCGTGCCCATCGATGCCGATCGCGCATACCGCTATCGATTCGAGCAGGGTGCCATTGCGGCGAGTGACGTAGCCGAAGGCCCGTCGATCTATTCGGGCGCAGTGTTGCTGGCGCTGGCTGCGGAGGCCCTCGACGATGCGCAGCTCTGCCAAGCCATTCGTCCGCTGCTGCGCGGTGCGCTGGATCGGGTGCTGGAAGGCCGCGAGCTCAAGAGCCGGCAGGTGATGATGGAGCTGCGGAAGCTCACCTAGGGTCCGTCATGGTCTTCTCTTGTCTTCATCTTCTGTGGGGCCGGCTTTCCCACGGGGATTTCCTTCGGTCACAGCCGGCCTTTTTTTCGAGTCAGGCTGAAGCCTGACCTACAGCCTGACCTGCAGGAAGAATGATCTGGCCTTACCGGGACCGGGGACTTTATGCTCTGGCCCCCGCAAATCCGCGTCGTTTTGAACCCATGACCCTCCACCTCGGCGTCAATGTCGATCACGTCGCCACGCTCCGTCAGGCGCGACGCACGACTTATCCGGACCCCCTGTACGCTGCGTTGATCGCAGAACAGTCGGGCGCCGACAGCATCACGATCCATCTGCGCGAAGACCGTCGTCACATCCAGGACCGCGATGTCCATCTGTGCCAGCAGGCCCTGCAGACGCGCGTGAACTTCGAAATGGCCGCGACCGAAGAAATGGTCCGCATTGCCTGCGAGGTGAAGCCGGCAGATTGCTGCCTCGTGCCCGAGCGCCGTACTGAAGTCACCACCGAAGGCGGCCTCGATGTCGTCGGACAGGAGGCGGCACTCAAGCCGATCTGCGCACAGCTCGCGGCGGCCGGTATTCGCGTGTCGCTGTTCATCGATCCGGAAGTGTCGCAGCTCGATGCGGCGGTACGCGTCGGCGCGCCCGTCGTCGAACTGCATACGGGCGCCTATGCAGAGGCGAAGGGCGAACATCAGGCCCGCGAACTCGCGCGCGTCCAGCATGCGGCGAAACATGCGGCGCGCATCGGCCTGCGCGTGCATGCGGGGCATGGCCTCAACTATCACAACGTCGGTCCGATCGCCGCCATTCCTGAAATCGTCGAACTCAACATCGGCCACGCGATCGTGGCGCGCGCCGTGATCGACGGCATGCGGTTCGCTGTCGCCGAGATGAAGCGCCTGATGCTGCAGGCCCGCGGCGAATGATCTACGGCATCGGCACGGACGTGGTCCAGGTGGAACGCGTCCAGAAGATCTTCGATCGCCACGGCGAGCGCTTCGTCGAGCATCTGCTGATGCCGCAGGAACTGGCGACGTTTCGCGACTATCGGCGTCCCGTGCGCTTTCTGGCGATGCGCTTTGCGGCCAAGGAAGCCATCGTCAAGGCGATGGGGACCGGTTTCTCCGACGGCATGTGGATCCGCGATTGCGGGGTTGCACCGAATGCGCTCGGCAAGCCCGAGATCATCTGGTCCGCACGCGGCCAGGAGCGCTGCGAACAGCTCGGCATCGGCGAAGGGCATGTCACGCTGACGGATGAAGCCGGGCTGGTCGTGGCCGTCGCGGTGCTGATGAAAAAGACGTCGTCGTGACGGCTTGAGCGTCCGACCGATCCCAGGCGGTAAGATGCCGCCGCCGTCCACGTTTCCTCCTCTCATCACTCATCACCTCATCGATCATCCATGGCCGTCTTCGCCTTCGATATTGAAACCATTCCCGACGTCGAACTCGGGCGCCGCGTCTACGACCTGGACGGCCTGACCGACAAGGAAGTCGGCTATGTGATGCAGGCGAAGCGTCGCGAGGCCACCGGCAATGAATTCCTGTCTTACGAGCAGCAGCGCGTCGTTGCCATTTCAGTGGCGCTGCGGACCGGCGACACCTTCAAGGTCTGGTCGCTGGGTGATCCCAATGCCTCGGAGGCCGAAATCATCCAGCGCTTCTTCGACGGCATCGACAAGTACACGCCCAATCTCGTTTCCTGGAACGGCGGCGGCTTCGATCTGCCGGTGCTGCACTACCGCGCGATGCGTCATGGCATCCAGGCGCCGCGCTATTGGGAGTCGGGCGATTCCGACCAGGCCTTTCGCTGGAACAACTACCTGAACCGCTATCACAACCGTCATCTCGACCTGATGGACGTGCTGTCGAGTTTCCAGGCGCGGGCGCGCGTCAGTCTGCAGGCGGCGGCGATGCTGCTCGGCCTGCCGGGCAAGCTGGGCATGAGCGGCGACAAGGTGTGGGATGCGTACCTCGCCGGCCAGATCGACGTCATCCGCAACTATTGCGAGACCGACGTGCTCAACACCTTCCTGGTCTATCTGCGCTTCGAACTGATGCGCGGCATGCTGTCGCGCGAGGAATATCACGCCGAGTGCGAGCGCATTCGCGAGGCGCTCAAGGCGCAATCGAAGCCGCATCTCGATGAGTTCCTGGCAGCCTGGCAGGAGGTGCAGGTTTGAGCGGCCGTTCCCGAGCCCGCGTCCAGTCCGCGCCGGAGATCTCAACGATCGAAGGCCTGTCGCATGAAGGCCGCGGCGTCGCGCATCACGCCGGCAAGGTCGTCTTCATCGAGGACGCATTGCCCGGCGAGCGCGTCGAATGGCTGCGGACGAAGCGCGGCCCGAATTTCGATGAGGCGCGCCTGCTGCAGATCCTGGAGCCATCGCCCGATCGCGTTGCGCCGGGCTGCGTGCATTTCGGCGTGTGCGGCGGCTGCGCGCTGCAGCATCTGTCGCCGCAGCGACAGATCGAATTCAAGCAGCGCCAGCTCACCGATGCGTTCGAGCGCATCGGCAAGGTGAGCCCGCAGCAGCTCCTCGAACCGCTGCAGGCCGATGCCTGGAACTATCGACGTCGCGCGCGGCTCGCGGGACGCTGGGTGCCCAAGAAGGGACGCGTCGTCGTCGGCTTCAAGGAACGCTCCACGAGCTACATCGCCGATCTGCAGCGCTGCGAAATCCTGCGCGCGCCGGTCGACGCCATGATTCCGGCGCTGTCTGCGCTGCTTACGTCGTTGAGCATTCCGAATCGCATTCCGCAGATCGAGATCGCCGTTGCCGACAATGCGGTGGCGCTCGTCATCCGCGTGCTTGAACCGTTGACGGAAGCGGACATGGCGCATCTGCACGCATTCGAGCGCGAACACAACGTGCACATCTATCTGCAGCCTGGCGGCTACGACACCGTCGCGCCGCTGCGCAGCGACGTGCCGGCGCTCGCGTATTCGCTGCCGCAGTTCGATGTCACGCTGCAGTTCCTGCCGACTGATTTCGTGCAGGTCAACGCGGCGCTGAACGAGCGCATGATCGAGCGCGTCGTCGAGCTGCTGCAGCTGTCGGCTGAGGACGAGGTGCTCGACCTGTTCTGCGGTCTCGGCAATTTTTCCCTGCCGCTCGCGCGACGCGCCAGGCACGTCGTCGGTGTCGAAGGCGAGGCCGGGCTGGTCGCGCGGGCGCGCGCCAATGCAGAGCGCAACGGGCTGCAGAACGCAGAGTTCTTCACCGCCAATCTCGCGGCCGAAGATCTGCACATGGCTTCCTGGGCGAAGCGTCGCTACGACAAGGTGCTGCTCGACCCGCCGCGCGCCGGGGCGCAGGAAGTTCTGCCCGTCGTCGCAGCTACGCGAGCCGATCGCATCGTGTACGTGTCGTGCCATCCTGGAACGCTGGCGCGCGATGCCGGCATCCTGGTGAACCAGCACGGCTATCGATTGACCGCCGCGGGCGTGATGGACATGTTCCCGCACACGGCCCATGTCGAGTCGGTGGCGGTGTTCGAGCGTGGCAGGTAGCAGCATCCCTTCTTCCTGTGGGGCCGGCTTCAGCCGGCCTCTTCTCTTCAACCTGCAGCAGGCCGGCTGAAGCCGGCCCCACAGGAAGAAATCCGGTCCCATCATGCCCCTCGAAATCGAACGCAAATTCCTGGTGAAGTCCGACGCCTGGCGCTCGCAGGTCGACAGTCGGGAACTGATGCGGCAGGGCTATCTCAACTCGGGTGCCGCCTGTTCCATCCGCGCCCGAATCGCGGGCGAGCAGGCATGGCTGAACCTCAAGGCGAAGCGTTCCGGCATGACGCGACTGGAGTTCGAATATCCGGTTCCGCGCGCCGATGCCGATCAGATCCTCGATGAACTGTGCACCGGGCCCTTGGTCGAGAAGTACCGCCACCGCATCCCGATGGGCGAGCTGGTCTGGGAAATCGACGAATTCCTCGGCGCCAACGCCGGCCTGATCGTCGCCGAGATCGAACTGCCGTCCGAGGACGCCGTCTTCGCCCGCCCCGACTGGCTGGGCGAGGAAGTCACGGAAGACGAGCGGTACTACAATTTCAACCTGGCGCAGAAGCCGTATCGGGAGTGGAGATGAGACAGGGCGACAGGCGACAGGCGACAGGCGACGGCCGGAACGCCAGAGTCGATCTTTTCTGGCTGTTGCCTGTCGCCCGTCGCCTGTGGTCTCTCCCATGACCCTCGGCCCCCTCATGATCGACGTCGCCGGGACCGAACTCACGGTCGAGGACCGCGACCTGCTGGCCCACCCGCTGGTCGGCGGCTGCATCCTGTTCACGCGCAATTTCGGCAGCATCGAGCAGCTCGAAGCCCTGGTGGCCTCGATCCGGGCGGTGCGGACGCCGCCCTTGCTGGTGGCCGTGGATCACGAAGGTGGCCGGGTCCAGCGTTTCCGCAAGGACTTCACCGTCCTGCCGCCCATGCGGACGATCGGCCGGCAGTACGACATCGACCCGGCGGAGGGCCGCCATCTCGCGCGGCAGTGCGGCTGGCTGCTGGCGGCCGAGCTGCTGGCCGTCGGGATCGACATGAGTTTCGCCCCGGTCGTGGACCTGGACTACGGCGTCAGCTCGGTGATCGGCGACCGGGCCTTCCACCGCGATCCGCGCATCGTTGCGGAGCTGGCGATCGCCTTTGCCAACGGCATGCGGGAGGCCGGTATGTCCGCGACGGCAAAGCATTTTCCGGGGCACGGGGCGGTCGTCCCGGACTCCCACGTGGCCATGCCGGTCGACCGCCGGCCGCTGGTCGACATGGACGACGACATCTATCCCTACCAGCGCCTGATCGACAACGGGCTGGCCTCGATCATGGCCGCGCATGTGGTCTTTGCTGAAGTCGACCCGCTTCCCGCAGGGTTTTCCCGCAGGTGGCTGCAGGATGAGCTGCGTGGCCGGCTGCGTTTCAGCGGCGCCATCTTCTCCGATGACCTCTCAATGGCCGGCGCCGGGGTCGTCGGCGACATGCCCGAGCGTGTCCGGGCCGCGCTGGCGGCGGGCTGCGACATCGTCCCCATCTGCAACAATCGCCAAGGTGTGCTCCAGGTCATCGATTCTTTGCGGGGAAGCGGGGATCCTCTGAGTCATATTCGATTGGCACGCCTGCACGGGAGGCTGGGTACGGACCGCATCGCCTTGCGCGGATCGGCGGACTGGCAAAGCTGCGAGCAGGCGATCAAGGGCAGCATGGAGCGACCGGAATTGCGCCTGGACGCATGAGCGTCCCGCGACCGGATCGCCGGTGATGAGTGGCGATGAGCACGGTAGATCCGAATCTGTTCAGAACGATGGTCGAGTCCTCTCCGGAGGCCGTGGCGCTGTGCGAAGCAGCCTCGGGCCACTGGAACGTGACCTATGTGAATCCGGCCATGGAGCAGCTCACGGGTTACTCGGCCGAATCGATCCTTGGCCGCAACCTGCGCTTCCTGCACGGCGACGATCACGACCAGGAAGGCCTCGCCCGCATCCGCGATGCGCTGCGCGACGGCACCGCCTGTCGCGCCACCGTGCGCAACTATCGCAACGACGGCACCCAGTTCATGAACGAGATCATGCTGGCGCCATTGCGCAACCCGGAAGGCCAGATCACGCACTTCGCGAGCTTCCATCGCGAGAGCGGCGCCCGTCCGGAACTGCGCACCGAACCGCGGGATCCGACCATGAGCACGCAGACGATGCTTGCCTACCTGCGCGACGACAAGCTCACCGGCCTGTTGCGGCGTCCGTACTTCGAAGAGCTGATCAAGCGCGACTGGGGTCTCGCGCAGCGCGAATCGCGCCGGTTGAGCTTCCTGGTATTCGACCTCGATCACTATTCCAACTATCGCGACGTGTTCGGCCGGCAGGGCTCCGACCAGTCGTTCCGCCGCATCGCCCGCGTGGTCGGCGGCTGCTTCCGCCGCGCCAGCGACCTGTGCGGTCGCTTCGATGAAGACCAGATCGCAGCGCTGACGACGGGACTCGATCTCGTGCAGGCCTCGAAGCTGGCCGAAGCCGTGCTGGCACGCGTGCGCGATCTCGCCATTCACCATCCGCGTTCGTCGGTCTCGCGCTATGTGACGATCAGCGCCGGCGTCGTGTCGCTGGTGCCGTCGCACGACGCGCCGCCGGCACGCATCTATGCCGCCGCCTTGCAGGCGCTCAAGGATGCGAAGGAACTCGGAAGGAACCGGGTGGTGAGCAGGGAAGAGTGATCGGTCTTCTTCTCTGACTGTGGGGCCGGCCTTAGCCGGCCTGAGAGTGTCAGGCTGAAGCCTGACCCACAGGAAGAAGGAGCCCTCAGCCCTCGCTCTGCGTAATCAGCGCAATCACGCCGAACTTCGGGTGATCGATGTAATGCCTTTCGTTGCTGCGCATCCGGCGCGTCTGTCGCAGGACATAGCGCTCTTCCGATCCCGGCGGCTGCAATACCAGGTCGAGCGTGAGATGCAGGTAGCGGCCGCGTGACAGTGCGACGCGCCCGGTGAGGCCGCTGCCGGCGCCCACCTTCGAATCGATCGCCATGTAGTGTGCTTCCGTACGCGGGAAGCCCGGCTGGGTCCAGCCGAAGTGGGCAAGGGTCTGGTAGCCGCGGCTGCGCTTGAGCTGGTCGGCGATCGCGCCGAGTTTCATCTTGCCGGCCGGCATATCGGGAAAGGTTTCGGTCGCGGTAGCGACCGGCGCACTCTCCGCGGCCGCGCCGCCCGATTCTTCTTCATCGCCCAGCGCCGTGCTTTGCGAGGTCGATCCAAGCCCCCGCGACCAGTCCTCGTTCGTCGCGTTCGACGACAGATTGCGGAAGATCACCAGCTCGACGTCATACGACTGCAGTCCCGTCTGTGCGCTGGCGGCACCGATGATGAGTGCAAGCGCCGCGGTCGCTGCGGCTTTCACGATGGCGGTTCTGTTCATGCGCGGGAGTGTAGCAAGGCGATCTTTCCTGAGGGCGTCCACTTCCTCCCCTCCTCCGCGAAGCGGGGAGGAGGAGCGCGTAAGCGCGACGGAATCCCCCGGAGAGGGGAGAGGGTTAGGGTGGGGGCTCCGGGGTTTCTCTTCCTGTGGGGCCGGCTTCAGCCGGCCTCCTTTGCAGAGGAAGAGCGCTTAACTCACCGTGAGCGCCGGCTCCGAGCGGCTTTGCTGGAACGCCGTCCCCCGTCGGGGACTTCGAGGCGTCGTAAATACATCCATGTAGGCTCCGGCGCGCGCATCCCTGCGCGCGACGGTCCAGCAAAGCCGCTCGGAGCCGACACTCACTGCGACAGTGGTGTCGTTGAGCGATGGGAGAGAGAAGACAAAGAGGCGCGCTACTTTTTCTTCTTGCTCTCAACCGGTGGCGGCTTCTTTCCCAGTGCCTCCACCAGCTGCTCCGCCGCCTCGAATCGCCGCTCATCCGTTTCCAGCTTCAATGTGAAGCGCAGCTTCACGCCGCCTTCCAGTCGATGCGTGCGCGCATTCTGCTGCACGTACCGAATCAGCGTGCCCGGATCCACGGCGGTGTCTTTTTCAAATGTCACCGAGCCGCCGCCCGGACCGATATCGATCTTGCGCAGGCCAAGGATTTTCGCGGCCTGCTTGATCTGCGCCAGACGGAACAGGTTCTTGGCGGGCGGTGGCAGCAGGCCGAAGCGGTCGATCATTTCCACTTGCAGTTCGCGCAGTTCGTCGCTGGTGGGTGCGGCTGCGATGCGCTTGTAGAGCACGAGCCGCAGGTGCACGTCCGGCAGATAGTCGTCGGGCAGCAATGCGGGCAGATGCAAATCGACTTCCGGTCCTTGGTGCATGGCGCCTTCCAGATCGGGAATCTTGCCGGCCTTCAGTGCATTCACCGCCCGCTCGAGCATTTCCATGTACAGCGCGTAGCCGATCTCCTGGATCTGGCCGGTCTGTTCCTCGCCCAGCAGTTCGCCGGCGCCGCGGATTTCCAGATCGTGCGTGGCCAGCGTGAAGCCGGCGCCCAGATCTTCGAGCGATTCGATCGCTTCGAGCCGCTTCACCGCATCCGCCGTCATGAGATTGCGCGGCGGCGTCAGCAGGTAGGCATAGGCCTGGTGGTGCGAGCGGCCGACACGGCCGCGTAGCTGATGAAGCTGCGCGAGACCGAGCTTGTCGGCGCGGTCGATGATGATGGTGTTCGCCGACGGCACGTCGATGCCGCTTTCGACGATGGTCGTGCACACCAGCAGGTTGGAGCGCTGGTGATAGAAGTCGAGCATCACCTGTTCCAGGTCGCGCTCGCGCATCTGGCCGTGGCCGACGGCGATGCGCGCTTCGGGTACGAGTTCGGCCAGCGTCTTGGCGGTCTTCTCGATCGTATCGACGCTATTGTGCAGGAAGTACACCTGTCCGCCGCGACGCAGTTCGCGCAAGCAGGCTTCGCGGATGGTCGCCGTGTCCCACTGCGAGACGAACGTCTTGATGGAGAGACGTGAGACCGGCGGCGTCGTGATCAGCGACAGTTCGCGCAGGCCCCCCATCGCCATGTTGAGCGTGCGCGGAATCGGCGTGGCCGTGAGCGTCAGCACGTCGACTTCGGCGCGCAGTTGCTTGAGCCGTTCCTTGTCCTTGACGCCGAAGCGGTGTTCCTCGTCGATGATGAGCAGACCGAGGCGCGCGAACTTGATGCCGGTCTGCAGCAGGCGATGCGTGCCGACGACGATGTCGACCTGGCCGCCCTCCAGTCCCTGCAATACCTGATCGACTTCCCTGGTACTGCGGAAGCGCGACAGCGATTCGATGCGTACCGGCCAGTCGGCGAAGCGGTCGGCGAAGGTCTGGTAGTGCTGTTGCGCGAGCAGCGTCGTTGGCACGAGTACGACGACCTGCTTGCCGGCCTGCACCGCGACGAACGCAGCGCGCAGCGCGACTTCCGTCTTGCCGAAACCAACGTCGCCGCAGACGACGCGATCCATGGGCTTGCCGCTGCCGAGATCGGCGATGACGGCGTCGATCGCCTGTGCCTGGTCCGGCGTTTCCTCGAACTTGAACGCGGCCTCGAAGGCGCGCAGATCATCCTCATTCGCCGCGAGCTGTTCGCCCTGGCGCGCGGCGCGGCGCGAATACAGATCGAGCAATTCCGCCGCGGTATCGCGGATGCGTTGCGCCGCTTTCTTGCGGGCTTTCTGCCATGCATCGGTGCCGAGCTTGTGCAGCGGCGCATGTTCGGGCGCCGAGCCGGTGTAGCGACTGATGAGATCCAGCGCCTGCACGGGCACGTACAGCTTGTCGTTGTCGGCGTATTCGAGGACCAGGAACTCGCTGGTCAGGCCGCCGACATCGAGCGTCTGCAGACCGAGGAAGCGACCGACGCCGTAGTGCTCGTGCACGACGGGCGAGCCGGCGTGCAGGTCGGTGAGATCGCGGATGATCTTTTCCGGATCGCGTTCCGGTCGGCGCCGGCGGCGTTCCTGGCGTGCGCGTTCGCCGAACAGCTGTTCTTCAGCGATCAAGGCCAGATGCGGCTGGTCGAGCACTAGACCGGTGCTGATCGGCGAGACCGTGATCGCGAGCGGCGCATCACCGTCGCGGAAACTGCCCCAGGTGTCGGCCAGTGCAGGCTCGATCTGGCGCTTGCGCAGGATGTCGAGCAGCATTTCGCGGCGACCGGCCGATTCGGCCGCGATGAGCACGCGCCCTTGGAACTCCATCAGGAACGCAGCGAGCCCGCGCGCCGGATCATCGCTGCGCACATCGACGCGCAGATTCGGCGGCGGTTTGGTACCGAAATTCTGGTGCGGCAAGGTTTGTGTGAGTGGATCGAGTTCGACGCGCGACAGATCGATGCGACGGAATGCGGACTGACGTTGCAGCAGTTCATCCGGCGGCATGAACACTTCCGCGGGCGCGAGGATCGGCCGCGAGGCATCGTGACCGCGCTGCTCGTAACGCAGCTGGATTTCCGCGAACGCCTGTCCGGCGGCCGAATCGATGTCGAGATCGGAAGCAACCAGCGTGTTGGCGGGCAGGTAGTCGAACAGCGTCGCGCTCGCGTCGAAGAACAGCGGCAGGTAGTACTCGATGCCCGCGGGCGGCGAACCTTCGGCGATGTCCTGATAGATCGGCATGCGCGTGAGGTCGCCGGGAAAGCGGTTGCGGAAGCGACGCTTGAACGCCTGGATGCCTTCGGCCGTCAGCGGAAATTCGCGCGCCGGCAGCAGGCGCAGCGCCGGCACCTTGTCGCCGGAGCGCTGCGTCTCCGGATCGAACACGCGAATACTTTCGACTTCGTCGTCGAACAGATCGATGCGATAGGGCGTCGCGCTGCCCATGGGAAACAGGTCGATGATCGACCCGCGCACGGCGAACTCGCCCGGCGCGATCACCTGCGAGGCGGCGACGTAACCGGCGCCCGCGAGGCGCGTGCGGAAGGCTTCGATATCGACGGTCTGCTTTGCCGCGAGATCGAACGCATGCGCATCGATGTAGGTGTGCGGCGCCAGCCGCTGCAACAGCGTTTCCAGATCGACGATGACGATGCCCTTCGTGAGCCGCGGCAGCGCGGCCAGCATGCGCAGCCGTTGCGAGACGATGTCGGGATGGGGCGAGAACAGGTCGTAGGGCAGCGTTTCCCAGTCGGGAAAGCTTTCGATGTACAGGCCGGGTTCGCAGAAGAATCGCAGTTCGTCTTCGTAGCGACTCGCCTGACGCGCATCGGCGGCGATGACCAGCAGCGGCGCGGAGGCGCGGCGCGCGGCTTCGGCCAGCCACAGCGAGGTGGCAGAGCCATACAACTGACCCCAGCGGACCTGCATGCGGACCTTGCTGGGAAGAAGGGGTTCGTCGTGCGGGGACATTCGGTACGCCACTGCAATAGAAAACACTCGGGCAGACGCGTCGGCGTCCCCGAAGGGGCGGGCAGGGTAGCACGGGCGGGACTGGGGACTCTTCCTGTGGGGCCGGCTTCAGCCGGCCTTTGTTGGAGTCAGGCTAAAGCCTGACCTACAGGACGACCCAAAGAAAAAGGCCGGCGAGGGCCGGCCTTTTCAGATTCACCAGGAGCCGAACCGATCAGCTCTTGACCACCGTGTGCAGCACGATGTTGTTCTCGAAATAGACGATATACGCCGGGTATTCCCACCGCGTGATCGGCGGCTGACCGACGGCGGCTTCCCGATTGCTCGGGGCGCCAAAGGCGGCTTCGACTTTCTCCATCGTCATGCCGCGGCTCGGCGTGCCGGCACTCGCCGACGTGGACGCGGGCATCTGCAGTTCGTCGGCATTCACCGCGGCGAACGGGGCGAGCGCGACCAGTGCGGCAACAATCCAGGGCGCAGAGCGCATGGGAAACCCTCCAGGTAACAACGGCTTCACTCTATAGCAGGGCTTACATAAGGACCAAGCGCGCGGCGGCGGTTTGGTGTTCCAGTTCACACTTTCCGCTGGCGCCCGGCGCGGAACCCCTATAATCCGCCGCGCATTCTCCGCCGCAGGCGCGCAGCCTGCGCCGACTCACCACAATTCACGGATCGTTCCCAGCGCCGACGCATGTTCCATCCGCTGCCTCTCTTCATCGGTCTGCGCTACGTCCGCAGCCGCAGCCGCGGCTTCTTCGTGTCGTTCATCAGCTGGATCTCGATGCTGGGCATCTGTGTCGGCGTCGCGGCGCTGATCACGATCATTTCCGTGATGAACGGGCTCGAGTCCGAACTGCGCACGCGGCTGCTCAGTCCCGCATCGCACGCGACGCTCGCGGCCTCGCCCGAACGGATGGCGGACTGGCGCACCATGGCCGACAAGGTCCGGCGCGAGCCGGGCGTGACGGGCGTGGCTCCCTATCTCGATCTGCAAGGCATGCTCGGGCGCGGCCAGGAATTGCGTCCGGCGCTGATTCGCGGTGTCGATCCGGCGGTCGATGCGCAGGTGTCGGACATCGCCTCGCACATGACGGCCGGGTCGCTCGATCTGCTCATTGCGGGTGAGCAGCGCATCGTTCTCGGTTCCGGACTCGCGTGGGCGCTGGAAGCGCGCGTGGGCGATGAGATCACGGCGCTCGTGCCGACGCGGTCTGCTGAAGGCGAGGGCATGGTGGTCGGCATCGATCTCACGCCGCGCATCCAGACCTTCAAGGTCGCGGGCATTTTCGAAGTTGGACTGCAGGAACACGACACCTCGCTGGCGCTCGTCAGTCTCGACGATGCGGCTGCGTTCGCGGGAACGGGTGGTTCGCCGGCCGGCCTGCGCCTGAAGTTCGCAGATGTGTTCGCAGCGCCCGCGGCAGCGCGTCGCATCGCACAGGATCTGGGCGGCGGTTTCGAGATCAGCGACTGGACCATCGAGAACGCCAGCTACTTCCGCGCCGTCGGCATCGAGAAAAAGATGATGTCGCTGATCCTGATGCTGGTCGTTGCCGTCGCGGCCTTCAACACAGTGTCGGCGCTGGTGATGGTCGTGAACGAGAAACGCACCGACATCGCGATCCTGCGCACGCTGGGCATCACGCCGCGCGCCGTCGTCACGGTCTTCATCACGCTCGGTGTCGTGATCGGCTGGTTCGGCGCATTGCTGGGCTGCGCGCTGGGGCTGCTGCTGGCGTTCAATGTCGAGAACATCGTGCCCGTGCTCGAACGCGTACTCGGCATCCACATCTTCGATCCGACCGTGTACTACATCACCGAAGTGCCGTCGGAAGTGCACTGGCCGCAGGTCATTGCCATCACCGGCACGGCGCTGGTGCTGACGGTGCTGGCGACCATCTATCCTGCGTTGCGCGGCGCGGATACCGAGCCGGCGGAGGCGCTGCGTTATGAGTAGGTATGAACTGCTCATCGGCCGGCGTTATCTGCGCGCGGGACGCGGCAATCGCTTCATCTCGTTCATTTCCGTGATCTCGATGCTCGGCGTCGCGATCGGTGTGGCGGTGCTGATCGTCGTGCTCTCGGTGATGAACGGCTTCGAGCAGGAATTGCGCGGTCGCATTCTCAGCCTCACATCGCATGCATCGATCAGCGGCTTCGGCGCGGGACTGCCGGACTGGCATGCCGTCGCCGACAAGGCGCGCGAGAACCCGGAAATCCTCGACGTCGCGCCGTATGTCGAGGATCAGGTGCTGCTGGTGGCGAAGGACAGGAGCAGCGGCGCCGCTGTGACCGGCGTGCTGCCCGAGCAGGAACACAAGGTCGCGGCGATCGCGGACAAGGTCGTCGAGGGTTCGTTCGACGATCTCGCCGCCGGCAAGTACGGCATCGTGCTCGGCGCGGAACTGGCGAAGGCGCTGGGGGTGAAGCTGGGTGATCGCATCGTCATCGCCACGCCGCAGCCGGTGATCACGCCGATCGGCATCATGGCGCGCACGCGCGGCTTCAAGGTCGTGGGACTGTTTTCGTCCGGCATGTACGAGTTCGATCGCAACCTGGCCTACGTGCACCTGGCGGATGCAGCGAAGCTGTATCGCATGGGCGATACGGTGACCGGGCTGCGACTGAAGCTGGTGGACATGTTCGTCGCGCCGCGGGTCGTGCGCGATCTGGCGCTGTCGCTCGGCGGCGGTTATTACGTCGACGACTGGACGCGCAAGCACGCGAACTTCTTTCGCGCGATCCAGCTCACCAAGTCGGTGATGTTCGTGATCCTGCTGCTGGTCGTGGCGGTCGCGGCATTCAACATCATCTCGACGCTGGTGATGGTGGTGAAGGACAAGCAGTCCGACATCGCCATCCTGCGCACGATCGGCGCCTCGCCGCGCAGCATCATGGGCATCTTCATGACGCAGGGAACGGCGATCGGCCTGATCGGCACGCTGGCAGGCGTGGCGCTCGGCGTGCTGATTTCAGTCAATCTCGAAACGCTGGTGCACGGGCTCGAGTCGCTGACCGGCATCCAGTTCATGGATGCGAAGGTCTACTACATGAGCGATCTGCCGGCGGCCGTGCAGTGGGCCGACGTCGTGAAGATCAGCCTGGTGTCGTTCGGATTGTGCTGCCTGTCGACGATCTATCCATCGTGGCGCGCGGCGCGGACGCAGCCGGCGCAGGCGTTGAGACATGAGTGAGAAGGTTCCAGCAATGTCGGTTTCACCCGTTCTTTCCTGTGCCGCGCTCGCCAAGCATTTCCAGCAGGGCGACACCCGCGTCGACGTGCTGAAGGGTGTCGAGCTGACGGTGGCGGCGGGCGAGCGTCTCGCGATCGTCGGCGCGTCGGGGTCGGGCAAGACGACGCTGCTGCAGTTGCTGGGCGGTCTCGATCTGCCCAGTTCGGGTGAAGTGCGGATCATGGGGCAGGCGGTCAATGAACTCAGCGATGCAGCGCGCGGCGAGCTGCGCAACCGGTCGCTGGGGTTCGTGTATCAGTTTCATCATCTGCTGCCGGAGTTCACGGCGCTGGAGAATGTCGCGATGCCGCTCTTGATCCGGCGCACGCCGATCGATGAAGCGCGCTCGCGGGCGCGGGAGCTGTTGCGCCGGGTGGGGCTGGAATCGCGGGTCGAACATCGTCCGGCGCAGATGTCGGGCGGCGAACGTCAGCGTACCGCGGTGGCTCGCGCGCTCGTGACGCGGCCGAACGTGGTGCTCGCCGATGAGCCCACCGGCAACCTGGACGGCAACAACGCAAAGCAGGTTTTCGATCTGATGCTGGAACTGAATCGCGAACTCGGCACGGCGCTGATCATTGTCACGCATGCGCCGGAACTGGCGGCCAAGCTGCAGCGGACGCTGACGCTGCAGGAGGGCAGGCTGGTGTGAAGGTGCGCGAAGGCTGCTTTCGCAGCCCTCGCGCCCACCTGTCTGCGCCGCCGGAAATCAGTAGAGCTGCGACATGAGCGTGTGGATGTCAGCACGCAGCCCGCTTTTCTCCGGAACGTATTGGCCAATTCTCAGAATGAATTGCTTGTGGTCGGTGAACCAGGTGAACTCGGTATAGCCGTTGCCGCTTGGAGCTCTGTACGAGTCAGTGATCATCGGCTTTCCGTTCACGTCGCCATCGATCATCTCCCGAGGCACGGTGATCTGCGTTCCTGCTGCAGCATAGTCGAATTCTTCCAGCACGACCCTGCCGAACTTCGGCACAGTGAATGCACGCACGAGGCCCGTCCATCCGCCAGCAGCGAATGCGCCCGAGGGGGATGCGCCCAGGAACTCCGCATTTGCCAGCGCCGTGCCGCTCAGGGCCGCGGGCATGACGCGCAGATCATTGACGATCTCATGCAAAGCCCGCAGCCGGTTTCGCGATTCGGGTCGGTCGAAGTACGAATCCACTCGTTTCGCCTGAGCTTCGGTCACCTCATTCCAGCCGCGTTTCTTCGCGGCTTGTCTGGCAGCTGCCATTTCCGCTCTTTTGTCTGATGTGAACGGTGATGCGGCACTGTCGATTTCCGAACTGGGAAGTATTCGAACACTTCCCGGATCCGTGAGTACGGGCATTCCGGGAGGTGTGAAGATCTGGGTGGTGTTTCCCTGAGCGCTGGCGGTACCCACGGTGGAAGCCGCGAGTACGAACAGCAGGGATTCCATCCAGCCATGAAGAAACTGTTTCGACATTGTCTTTGACCTCTATCCTTGGATCCGATAATGCATGTGTAGGTCGCATTCACCATTCGGTGATGTTGCAGGTCGTTGCAAACGTGTACGTCAAATATGTCAGCCCGTTTCCCGGGTTCACATAGTAGTGAACGCCATGCACGTACCATGTGGGAAGAGGCCATGAGTGCCACAAATCGCCAGTCCATTGGCGCCAAGTGTGTTCCCATGTCTTTGCGTCGTGGTGCATGTTGTTCCAGTTGGATCCGTCTTGCACCGCATAGCCGCCGAGATTGTGAACGCTAGCTGTCTGGAACCAGTAGTCGTTTCCGTCGAATTTGTTGTACGAGATGCTTTCGTTGAAATTTAGACCGGTTATGCCTGGGAAAGGCGTGACGTTGCAATTGGCGCGGCTGACAAGGCTGATCGCGCCAAATGCGAGTTGAGATGATGCACCACTGATCGTTGGCGCGGGCGTTGAGAAAGAATTCAACTGCAAAAGCATA
>NZ_DAINNK010000024.1:0-13178 GCF_036735925.1 Povalibacter sp. | reverse complement strand
TGCACCACTGATCGTTGGCGCGGGCGTTGAGAAAGAATTCAACTGCAAAAGCATAAGCGACAGATGGTCGGAGTTACCCTCACGAAGATCGTAGGTACTTTCGCGGGTGCCAATCCGGCAAGAGCCGATCGGCGAGGCGCGTGTGGGGGCGGCAACTTGGATGGCAACAATGCGCAGCAGGTGTTTCAAGCTGCTGCTCAAACTGAATCGCGAACTCGGGACGATGCTGATCAGTGTCACGCGCAGAGCCGACTGCGAGCCGCAGTGGACGCTGACGTTGCAGGATAGAAAGCTCGTCGAGTGTTAGGCAGTCTCGGTCGCCTTTCGACAAGCTCCCTTCGACAGACGAACGAAGTAAAGCTAGGAATCGACTTTGTTCTTCGCCTTCCGCCCGTGGTACTTGAACACCAGGTCGAAGTGCCAGAACGTGGCGAGCAGCACGTAGCCCACCGTCGCCGCCAGGCAGCCCATGAAGAAACAGCCGAGCAGGAAGGGCTTCCAGATCGGCTTCAGATCGGTCGACAGCCATTTCCAGGTGAGTTCGAAATGCATCGGTTCGGGATGGATGCCCAGCACGATGCAGCCGATCCAGTAGGCGAACACGTACAGCGGCACGATGGTCAGCGGATTCGTCAGCAGCGTGCCGAGCACCGCCGCCGGGATGTTGAGGCGCAAGGCGAGCGCCAGTCCCGCCGCCAGCAGGATGTGGATCGGTAGCGGTACGAACGCCAGGAACAGGCCGAGCGCGAAGGCGCGCGTGACGTTGCGCCGGTTCAGCGACCAGTACACGGGATGATCGAGCAGCAGCCGGAACGGACGCATGAACCAGCGTTCCTTCCAGCGGTGGCGTTGTCGACTGAGCGGTTTGAAAAAGCGTCGGGGCATGCGGGCCGCAGCGGCGGTTGGACTCATGGGGAGCTTCAGGCAAAGTAGCGCGGCGTCTGCACGCGCCGGCCGTGGCCGAAGACGGGCGCAAGTATCGCAGGTCGGCGCGCTGGCATCAGCAGGGGCGAGTCCCGATCCGCAGGGAGGCGGACATGCTGCGATTCGCTATCGCATTTCTACTGGGTCTGTGTTGCATCCATTCCTTGCCGGCCCTGCCGGCGTGCTGGCCATGGGCATGGATTGCCGCGTCGCTGTTGTGTACTGCGCTGCTGCTGCGGTCTCGCATCCTCGCCGCACTGGTCATCGGTGCGGCGTGGGCCTGGTTCGGAGCAGCATCGCGACTGCACGAAGATCTGCCTGCGGAACTGGAGGGCGTGGACCTGCTGGTCCGCGGCGCCATTGCCTCGCTGCCCGATGCCAGCGGCACCGATCCGCAGTTCGAATTCGCAGTCGCGCAGGCGCCGCAGGGAGTGCCGTCGCGCATCCGGCTTTCGTGGTACGACGCGGCTGCTCATCCCGCTGCGGGCGAGACGTGGCAGTTCGTCGTGCGCCTGAAGCGTCGCAACGGATTTGCGAATCCGGGTGGCTACGACTACGAGGCGCAGCTGTTCCGGCAGGGCATCGGCGCCACCGGTTACGTCCGCGACGATTCGCGCAATCAGCGCCTGACGCCGCCGCAGGCTCGCTACGCGGTACTGCGCATGCGATCGTGGCTGGCGCAGCGGATGCGCGAGGCGGTCGGCGAGACGCCGATGCTCGGCATTCTGCAGGGACTCGCTGTCGGGGAAACGCAGGCCATTCCGGCCGCGCAGTGGCGCGTGTTCACGGCGACGGGCATGACGCACCTCATGGCCATCTCCGGGCTGCACATCACGATGGTGGCCGCGCTGGCGGCGTGGGCGGGCGGCCACCTGGTGCGCTGGCGTCGCGCCCAGCGACTGCGCCTGACGGCGATACACGGGCAGGTGATCTGCGGCGTGCTGGCAGCGCTCGGCTATTCGTTGCTGGCCGGCATGTCGATTCCGACCCAGCGCACGCTGGCGATGCTGTGCGTGGCCTTCGCGGCACGGACACTGCGGCGCGAGTGGGGCGTCGATCGCACGATCGCGCTCGCACTGCTGGCGATCCTGCTCGTCGATCCGTTCGCGCCCCTGTCGCCCGGCGCATGGCTGTCGTTCGGTGCCGTCGCCGTCATTCTGCTGGCGACGGCCGGGCGCCGGACCACAGAGGGCGTGCTGCTGAATTTCACGCGCGTGCAATTCGCCGTCACGGTCGGATTGCTGCCGGCGATCATCGCCGCGTTCGGCAGCCTGTCGCTGCTTTCGCCGCTGACCAATGCACTGGCAGTGCCGCTGTTCACCTTGTTGATCGTGCCGCTGGTGCTGGCGGGCACATTGCTGGCGACGTTCTCGCTGCCCGCAGGCGGTCTGGTTCTTGGCGTCGTCGCGAAACTGCTCGAATGGATCTGGCCGGCTTTCGAGCACGCGGCATCGCTGCCGCTGGCCCTGTGGCACTTCCCTGCATTGCCGGCGATCGTGCAGGCGGCGCTGGTCATCGGTGCGCTGGCATTCGTTCTGCCGGGGATTGCGCCGACGCGGATTGCGGCGGCGCTGCTGTGCCTGCCCGCGCTGGTCTGGCAACCGGCGGCGCCACGGGAAGGAGGATTCAGTCTGGCGGTGCTCGACGTGGGCCAGGGCCTGGCGACCGTCGTGCGCACGCGCTCCCATGTGCTGGTGTTCGACGGTGGTCCGGCCTTTCGCAGCGGGCGCGATACCGGAGAGATGGTCGTGCTGCCCTATCTTCGCAGCCAGGGTGTGCGGGCACTCGATGCGCTGGTGATCAGTCACGGCGATCTCGATCACCAGGGCGGCATGGCGTCGATCGTCGGGGGCGTGCCGGTGAAGCGGCTGCTGGTGGGGCCGTCCGTCACGCAGTCGTCGATGCCTGCCGAGGTGTGCGCGGCGGGACAGGCCTGGCAGTGGGATGGAATCGACATCGAGATCCTGCATCCCGATACGGGATTTCATGCGTCCGACAACGAAACCTCCTGCGTGCTGCGAGTGTCCGGGCGCGGCGGCAGCGCGCTCCTGACCGGCGATATCCAGCGCGAGAGCGAAGCGGCACTGGTGTCGGCAGGACTCGGGCACAGCGACATCGTCGTCGCTCCTCATCACGGCAGCCGCACGTCGTCGACGCAGGCCTTCGTCGATGCGACCGTGCCGCAATGGGTGCTGTTCGCCGCGGGCTACCGCAACCGCTGGGGCTTTCCGAAACCGGATGTGGTCGAACGCTGGCAGGGCAGCGGCGCACGCGTGCTGTCCACGCAGACCAGCGGTGCGATCGAGATCGATGTCGGTGTCGACGGCCTGCGGCCGCCCCGGGAATTCCGTCAGGAACATCCACGTTACTGGCGTGCGCGATAGCCTGACGCCGGTAGCTGGTAGAGGCCGTCATCAGGCGTCGATCGACCGCTGTATTCAAGGGTGACAGTTGTTAGACTGCGCGCCGACAACAAAGGCCTGACAACCGAAGACCCGCATGTTCGAAATCGTCAAAGCCGGCGGCATCGTGATGGTGCCGATCATCCTGGCCTCCATCGTCGCCGCCGCAATTTTCCTGGAACGCCTCTGGACACTGCAGGCGCGACGCGTCGTTCCGGCCGAACTCACGGACAAGGTCTGGAAATGGGTGGAAACCGGCCAGATCAGCGACAAACACGTCTACGCCCTGCAGCAGAATTCGCCGCTCGGCAAGATTCTGGCGGCCGGCCTCGCCAATCGGCATCGTGACCGCGCCATCATCAAGGAAAGCATCGAGGACGCCGGGCGCCATGTCGTGCATGAGCTCGACCGATTCATTCCGATGCTGGGGACCATTGCCTCACTTTCGCCACTGCTGGGATTGCTCGGTACCGTGACCGGCATGATCCGCACGTTCAACGCCCTGGCAACGGCCGGCGCGGGCAACCCGATGGCGCTGGCCAGCGGCATCTCCGAGGCCCTGATCACGACGGCGGCGGGTCTCACGATTGCGATTCCCTCGCTGCTGGCACACCGATACCTGAAGGGGCGCGTGAACGATCTGGTCGTGCAGATGGAAAAGGAAGCCATGAAGCTGGTGCAGGCCATCGAACAGACCGACGGCCGCTCGGTGTGACCCCATCATGAAGCTGCGTCCCTCGGAGACCGAAGAGCCCGAACTGAACATGACGCCGCTGATCGACGTCGTGCTGCTGCTGCTGATCTTCTTCATGGTGTCCACGACTTTCGTGAAGGAATCGCACATCGATCTGCAGCTGCCGCAGGCCAGCACGGAAGCGCCGCCGGAAACGAAGGGCGCCCCCATCGAGATCACGATCACGGCGTCGGGCGAATACCGCGTGAACGGGCAGACGCTGCTCAATAACAGTCCTGCGACCTTGTCGGCCGCGGTGTCGAAAGTGGCGGGCAGCGGACGCGACAGTTCCGTGACCATCCGCGCCGATGCACGCACGACGCACCAGTCGGTCGTCACGGCGATGGACGTCGTTGGCCGGCTCGGTTTCAAGAGCATCAACATGGCGACCGTGAACGAGGCGGTCGGCACGCCGGCGACGTAGTCGACATGACACCGAACCAGCAGGGCCGCGCACCCGGGACGGTCACTCCGTGGGAAACGTATCGCAGGCTGCTGGGCTACTTGCGTCCGCATCGAGGCATGTTCGCGCTGGGTATCCTCGGCGCAATGTTGTTTTCGGCCACGATGGTGAGCTTCACCGGCTTCGCCAAGATTTTCGGCGACGACATTTTCGAGAACCCGAGCCCGCGCATGGTCGTGCTGCTGCCGTTCGGACTCGTTGTGCTGTTCGTGCTGCGCGGCATTGCCGATTTCACCCAGACGTACTGTATGGGATATGTGGGGCGCCACATCGTCAAGCGCCTGCGCGCGCAGATCTTCGACCGGCTGATGCTGTTGCCGCTTACGTACTCGGATCGCCATTCCAGTGCGGCGTTGCAGTCGACGCTCACCTTCAATACCGAACAGGTCGGACAGGCCGCCACGGACTCGGTGGTGGTGTTCGTACGCGAGGCGCTGACCATCGTCGGCCTGATCGCTTCGCTGTTCTATTACAACGCGCGGCTGGCGATGATCGCCCTGACCATGGGCCCGCTGCTGGCCTGGCTGGTGACGCTGATCAACCGGAAGTTCCGGCGCTACGGCCGCCGCATCCAGGATTCCGTCGGCGACATCACGCGCGTCGCCAAGGAAACGCTCGACGCGCCCCGCATCATCAAGATCTACAACGCCCAGGATTACCAGGGCCGGCAGTTCGAAGCGGTGAACGAGCGCAATCGCCGCTCGGTCATGCGCATGGTGCTGACCAAGGGCCTGTCGAATCCCATCGTGCAGATGGTGATGGCCGTCGGTTCGGCGTTCGTCCTGTCGATCGCCCTGTCCGATCGGGTCGAGGGACGCATGACCGGCGGCGACCTGCTGGCGTTTCTCACCTCGCTCGCGATGATCACGCAGCCGCTGCGCAGCCTCGTCGGCGTGGCGGGGCCGATCCAGCAAGGCATCGCGGCGGGCCAGAGCATTTTCGAGATCATCGACGAGCCCGCGGAGCCTGCCGGCGGAACGCTCAAACCCGAACGCGTGCGCGGCGAGATCGATTTCGATGCGGTGTCGTTCTCCTACTTCGGCGGTCAGGGCGCTGCGCTGCGCGATGTCGATCTGCACATCGCTGCCGGCGAGATGGTCGCCATCGTCGGCCGCTCGGGCAGCGGCAAATCGACGCTGGTCAGCCTGCTGCCGCGTTTCTATGACGTCGACTCCGGCGCCATCCGCGTCGATGGTCGGGACACCCGCGAGTACGACCTCGCTGGGCTGCGCGAGCAGATCGCGCTCGTCAGCCAGGACGTGGTGCTGTTCAACGACACGATTCGCGCCAACATCGCCTTCGGCCGCGAGGTGTCGGGCGAAGCGATCGAGGGCGCAGCAACTGCCGCCCACGTGATGGAGTTCGTGAACCAGTTGCCGGTGGGGCTCGATACGGTCGTCGGCGATCGCGGCGTGCTGCTGTCCGGCGGCCAGCGCCAGCGCATTTCCATTGCGCGCGCGCTGCTCAAGAACGCGCCGATCCTGATCCTGGACGAAGCCACGTCGGCGCTCGATACCGAATCCGAACGCATCATCCAGGGCGCGCTGGAACGCCTGATGGAAAACCGCACGACGCTCGTCATCGCGCATCGTCTGTCGACGGTGGAGAAGGCCGATCGCATCATCGTCATGGACGGCGGGCGCATCGTCGAATCGGGGACGCACGGCGAACTGATCGCACGCAACGGCCAGTACGCTGCGCTACACCGCATGCAGTTCAGCGCCTGACGCGCGTGAAGGCCGACACGTTCCTGCAGCAGCTGTGGTACCGGGGGCGGGCCCCCTGGCTGCGGATCCTGCTGCTGCCGTTGTCGGCGCTGTTCTGGCTGCTGGTCACGCTGCGTCGTGCCGGTTACCACGTCGGGATTCTGCGCAGTCGCAGCGTCGGCAAGCCTGTCGTCGTCATCGGCAACATCACGGTCGGCGGCACCGGCAAGACACCGTTCGTGATCTGGCTGGCCGAACTGCTGCAGGGCAGGGGCATCAAGGTCGGGATCGTGCTGCGCGGCTATGGCGGCAGTTCGGCGCACTGGCCTCGCGATGTCCGTCCGGACACACCTGCCGATGAAGTGGGCGATGAAGCCGTGCTGCATGCATCGCGCACCGGCGCGATCGTCGTGGCTGGCCCGGATCGTGTGGCTGCCGCGATGCGGGCCGTCGCACTCGGTGCGGATATCGTCCTGTGCGACGACGGACTCCAGCATTACCAGCTGGCACGCGATGCCGAGATTGCCGTCGTCGATGCGCAGCGCGGGCTCGGCAATCGGCTGCTGCTGCCGGCGGGCCCGTTGCGTGAGCCGCCATCGCGACTGAAGACGGTGGATCTTCTCGTCTCCACGCAGCGTTCCGGCGCGAGCGCGGTTCAGGCGTCTTCGATCGTTACCACGGCACGCCTCGGCGATGCCATTTCACTGCTCGGCGGCGAACGACGCGCGCTTGCCTCTTTTTCCGGTGCCTCTGTGCATGCTGTCGCCGGCATCGGTAATCCCCAGGCCTTTTTTGATGGTCTGCAGGCGGTGGGGTTGAAGGTGGACGGACGACCATTGCCTGATCACGCGGCGTTGAGCCCTGCGGACATCGAGTTCGGAGATCGGGCGCCCGTGTTGATGACGGAAAAGGATGCGGTGAAGTGCCGCAGTCTCGCCGATGAACGTCATTGGGCGGTGCGCCTCGACATCGACGTGAGCGAGTCGGATAGGTCGCGCGTTCTGACGCTGATCGACCGCGTCCTGTAGGTCAGGCTTCAGCCTGACTCCTCAGAAGGCCGGCTCAAGCCGGCCCCACAGGAAAGACGAACGCGCTAAGCTCCAGGCCCATGGACACCAAGCTACTCGACATCCTCGCGTGCCCGGTCTGCAAGGGCCCGCTGCAATACGCCAAGCCCCAGCAGCTGCTGATCTGTCGCGCCGATCGGCTCGCCTATCCGATCCGCGATGGCATTCCCGTGATGCTCGAAGACGACGCGAAGCGGCTGGAACCGACCGACCCGCTGCTGCAGAACTGATGTCCTTCAAGGTCGTCATCCCGGCGCGCTACGCCTCGACGCGTCTTCCTGCCAAAGCGCTGGCAGACATCGCCGGTCGGCCGATGGTGCAATGGGTCGTGGCCGCGGCCGAGCAGAGTCGCGCCGACGAAGTGCTCGTCGCCACCGACGATGCGCGCGTTGCCGCCGCGGCGCTGGGACGATCGGGCCGCAATGTCGGCGTGATGACGAGCGCGGATCATCAATCAGGCACCGACCGCATCGCCGAGGTCGCCGCCCAGCGGCAGTGGAGCGACGACACCATCGTCGTGAACGTGCAGGGCGACGAGCCGCGCCTGCCGGCCGTGCTGATCGACCAGGTCGCCGACCTGCTCGCAAGAACGCCGGATGCCGATCTCGCGACGCTCTGCACGCCGATCACCAGCATCCGCGAATTCCTCGATCCCAATGTCGTCAAGGTCGTCACGGCGCGCGGCAGTCTCGCGCTGTATTTCAGTCGCGCCCCGATTCCATGGCATCGCGACGCGGCACCCGCCGGACTCACCAGCCAGACCAGCATCCTCGGCGCGCAGCGACATCTGGGAATCTACGCCTACCGCGTCGCGGCCCTGCGTGCGCTGACCGCCATGGCTCCCAGCGATCTCGAAGTGACGGAAAAGCTGGAGCAGCTGCGCGCGCTGCAGGCGGGGATGAAGATTGCAGTCGGCATCGCCAGTGAAGTGCCGGGCGTCGGCGTCGACACGCCGGAAGATCTCGAACGGGTGCGGGCGCAGTTCGCCGGTATGGCGATCTGATCGCTACCGAGGCTTTTGCGGGTTGCATTCGTGCCTGCGCGGATGAATCCTCACGGCATGCGCATCCTCTTCGTCTGCATGGGCAACATCTGCCGCTCGCCCACGGCCGAAGGCGTGTTCCGACGCCTGCTGATCGAGCGGCAACTCGAGCAGCGTTTCGAAGTCGACTCGGCGGGAACGCACGACTATCACGTCGGTGAGCCGCCGGATTCGCGTTCGATCGCGGCGGCGCGGCGTCGGGGGATCGATCTGACGGCGTTGCGTGCTCGTGTCGTCGAGCCGCGTGATGCGGAGCGGTTCGATCTGATCCTGGCGATGGATGAAGAGAATCTGCGGGAGCTGCGTCGACGATTCGACGTTACGCAGCATCATCGGCTGGCGCTGATGATGAGCTATGTCCCCGATGCGAGGACCACGGCCGTACCCGATCCGTACTACGGCGGCGAACGCGGCTTCGAAGAGGTGCTGGACCTGCTGGAGCAGGCGGCCGACGGTTTGTTGCGTGACCTGTTGAGTCGCTGAACGATGAGGGGCCATTGCTGGCCCCTCACGACATCACTCATTCGTCGCGGCGGCTCGAGCCCGACGAACTACCCCATGAACTGCTGCCGCTGCTCGGTGCCGACGACCAGACGGTGTATTGCGCGCTCTCGTTGCGAGGAGCGGGCGGATTGCCGGCCGGCGGTTCCGACGATTCGCGCGGCGCTGCAGGCGGCGGTGGTGCTGCATCGGAGCGCGGTTCGTGGTGCACGGCCGGAGGGGAGTCGAAGCCCTGGGACGGTTCGTGACGTGGCGCCTCGTTGCGCGCCCCCGAAGACTCGCCGCCATGGCTCTCGAACGAAGCTGCATGGGATTCTCCATGCTCGCCCCCGACGGTCGGACCGCCGCTCGCGCCGGCTTCCTCGCCGCGACCGCGTCCACCGCGCCGACGACGGCCACGGCGACCGCGACCGCCGCGTTCTCCGCGTCCCTCGCCGCCTGCGCCTTCCGGACGATCGCCGGCCGGCCGGTTGGCGACCTGCTCGGTTCGTTGTTCGGGCTTCTGTTCCGGTTTCTGTTCCTGCTTCTGCTCGGGACGCTGTTCCGGTCGGGTGTGCTGTTGCTGCCGGCGTTGCTGGCCGTCCGCCCGATGATCGCCGCCCTCGCGGGGTTTACGATCGTGACGGGGCTGCGAATCACGGCGGGCTTCCTGCTGGCCCGCGCGTTCCTTGTGGTCGCCGCTCTTGTGTTCCTGGCGCGGACGGTCGCGGTCTCGATCTCGATCACGGCCGTGACGGTCGCGATTGCGGTCGCGATCACGTCCCTCGTGCCGGTCGCGGCGCTGGCTGTCGCGGCGTTGCGGTTCGGGCTTGGCCGGCGGGGTTGCCTGGCCGGCGCCGCCGAACAGGAATCGCCACAGCTTCACGAAGATGCCGATCTGTTCCTGGGGTGCCGGGGCGGCCGGCGGCGCCGTCTCGTTTGCGATGCTGGCAGGCGCAGGGATGCTCGGCAGCGCAGCGGTAACGACAGCGGGTGCTGCAATGGCGGCTGGTTTCTCGGCGACGGCATTCTCCTGCACCGTCGGCGTCGGCACGACGGGGATCTGGTGACTGACGGCGCTGTTCTCCGGCAGTCCGGCTTCGTCATCGCGCACGCGGCGAATGTCGTACGCCGGCGTTTCCATGTACTTGTTCGGCACCAGGATGACTTCGGCGCTGCTCTTGGTCTCGATGTTGTTGAGCCATTCGCGCTTTTCGTTCATCAGGTAGGTCGCGACTTCGACCGGCAGCTGCGCGATCACCTTCACGGTGCGGTCCTTGCGTGCTTCTTCGCCGATCAGGCGGAGCAGGGCGAGCGCCAGAGACTCGACGCCGCGGATCGTGCCCATGCCGTTGCAGCGCGGGCAGTTGATGTGCGCGGCTTCTCCGATGGACGGGCGCAGGCGCTGGCGTGACAGCTCCAGCAGGCCGAAGCGCGAGATGCGACCGATCTGGATGCGGGCGCGATCCTGCTTCACGGCGTCGCGCAGGCGATCCTCGACGGCGCGCTGGTTCTTCTGCGACTCCATGTCGATGAAGTCGATGACGATCAGACCGCCCAGATCGCGCAGGCGCAGCTGACGGGCGATTTCGTCGGCGGCTTCGAGATTGGTGTTGAGGGCGGTCGTTTCGATATCCGTACCGCGCGTGGCGCGGGCGGAGTTGATGTCGATGGACACCAGTGCTTCGGTCGGGTCGATGACGATCGAGCCGCCGGAAGGGAGGTTCACCTTGTGCGAGTGCGCCGACTCGATCTGGTTCTCGATCTGGAAGCGCGTGAACAGCGGCACCGCGTCTTCGTACAGCTTCAGCTTGCGCAGCGTCGCCGGCATGAAGCGCTGCATGTACTGCTGTGCTTCGTTGAAGACTTCCTGGTTGTCGACGAGGATTTCGCCGATGTCGTCGGCGAGGTAGTCGCGCAGCGCACGCAGGATGGCCTTGGATTCCTGGTAGATCAGGAACGGGGCAGGGCGGCTTTCGTTGGCCTGCGCAATGGCGTTCCAGACTTCCTTGAGGTTATCCAGATCCCACTGCAGTTCTTCGGCCGAGCGGCCGACGCCGGCAGTGCGGACGATGGCGCCCATGCCGTCGGGGATCTGGACCTGATCGAGCGCTTCGCGCAGTTGCTCGCGATCTTCGCCTTCGATGCGGCGCGAGACGCCGCCGGCGCGGGCGTTGTTCGGCATCAGCACCAGGAAGCGGCCGGCGAGGCTGATGAACGTGGTGAGGGCTGCGCCCTTGTTGCCGCGTTCTTCCTTCTCGACCTGGACCAGGATTTCCTGGCCCTCGTTCAGCAGTTCGCGGATGTTGCGATTGCCGGGCGAACCGCCGTCTTTGAAATATTCCTTGGAGACTTCCTTCAGCGGCAGGAAGCCATGGCGATCCGCGCCGTAATCGACGAAGCAGGCTTCGAGGCTGGGTTCGACGCGGGTGATGCGTCCTTTGTAGACGTTGGATTTTTTCTGTTCTTTGGACGGTACTTCGATGTCGAGATCGTAGATTTTCTGTCCATCAACCAGTGCGACTCGCAACTCTTCTTCCTGAGTTGCATTGACGAGCATTCGCTTCATGAGACCCTTCTGAATGACCAGGGGCCACGAGATCACGCCAGGCGGACGCCAGCGAAGGAGCAAAGGATCGATCGGAAAGGGAGGTCATCCGATTGTTACCGGCGCAGGTGTTGGTCCTGCACGTTGTTGTAATGCTGCCTCTATGGGTCGCCCATGGACGCTTTCGTCGACCCGGATCCCGAGTTGCGGGTCCGGCATCGCCGTTCGCGCGGCCGAGCGATGGTCCTTCAGGAGAAGCTTGCGAGCCGGGGACCAGGAGGATGGAGGGGTGCAGCGTCGGTTACACCGAACGTGCCGTCACGAACCTGCAGTGCGCCGCCGGAAACTGTTTTCAACGAGCGGTGCGGACATCGTCCATGGATCTCGGGAAGCAGATCCCATCAGGACCAACTAAGATGCAGCGCCTCGTGTGACTGCCCCGGTGGCATGGTTGCCGCGGGTGTGGCCTGGAAACGCTGCGTTGGTGCTTGAGTCTGCGAGGTCAGTGCTTAGTTGATCGCGCAGACGCCAGCGGGAAATCGCGGCGGAATATAACAGGCCATCTTTTTTCAATCAATGGCTTACGAATACTTTGTCGGCCGCAGAGCGAATGCCCAGATCGACCCGTCCAATCGCTGACCCGGCCCCGATTTCCGCGGATTCCCCGGCAGGAACGAGCGTTGCCGCCAAGGTGACTCACGTCGAGGCCGGGCCGGGCGACGACGGACAGCGCATCGACAACTTCCTGCTGCGCATCCTCAAGGATGCGCCTCGCAGCCTGATCTATCGCATCCTGCGCAGCGGCGAAGTGCGCGTGAACAGCAAGCGCATTGGACCTGACTATCGACTGTCGGCGGGCGATCGCATTCGCGTGCCTCCGGTAAAACTGAAACCCCGCGAACAGACGGATTCGCCTTCGCGGTCTCTGCGTGACTTCATCGCGTCGGCGGTGATCTACGACGATCGCGACCTCATGGTCGTGAACAAGCCTGCAGGCGTTGCGGTGCATGGAGGCAGCGGGCTGAGCTTCGGCGTCATCGAAACGCTGCGTGCCCTGCATCCGGAACTGAAGGAACTGGAGCTGGTGCATCGTCTGGACCGGGAGACGAGCGGCTGTCTGCTGATCGCCAAACGTCGCGCGGTTCTGCGCGAACTGCACGCGATGCTGCGCGAACGGCAAATGGAGAAGCACTATCTGACGCTGGTCTGTGGCAAGTGGCCGTTCGGTACCAAGACCATCGATCTGCCTCTGAAGACCAATCTGAAACAGGGCGGCGAGCGGGTCGTGCGCGTGCACGCGGAAGGGCAGGAGGCCGTGACCACGTTCAAGCCGGTCAGGCATTTCGGCAAGCTCGCGACGCTGCTCGACGTGGATCTCGGCACGGGTCGCACGCATCAGATCCGGGTGCATGCGTCGCATGCCGGCTATCCGGTCGCGGGCGACGAGAAGTACGGTGATCGCGAGCGCGATGCGCTGCTGAAGCCCTTCGGCCTGAATCGCATGTTCCTGCATGCGCACTCGTTGAGCTTCGAGCGCGCGGGCAAGCCTTTCACGGTGTCGGCGGAACTGCCGCCGGAGCTGCAGTCCGTGCTGGATGCGCTCGTGGCGAAGGCATGACTACAGACTCTTCCGGTGGGTCAGGCTTTAGCCCGACGGTTCGCAGGCCGGCCAAAGCCGGCCCCACAGTTGAGAGAAGGCCGCTCAGGGCAACTGAAAACCCGCGCGCCGTAGCGCTCCTGACAGCCAGATCAGCGGCAGTCCGATCAGCGCCGTGGGATCTTCCGATTCCACCCGATCGAACAGCGTGATGCC
>NZ_DAINNK010000023.1:54153-57917 GCF_036735925.1 Povalibacter sp. | reverse complement strand
ACCTGTATCGCAAGCTGCGCTCGCTCGGGGTGGATTTCAGGCAGCTGGCGGAAGATTGATGCGGTCGGTGTCGTGCGGGTCGGCGCCGTGACTGCTCAGGAACTGCTCGAAAATCTCAATCTCCTCGACGAGCACGAACGCATCGAGGCGAAGCGCGCGCGGGAAGTCGGCAAGTCTCTGCTCGAAACGGTTTGTTCGCTGTCGAATGAACCGGGGCTTGGCGGCGGCTGGATATTGCTGGGTGTGGTCAGGGAAGATCTGGCGCTTTTCCCGGCTTATGAAGTCGAAGGAATCGATGATCCCGACAAGCTGACGGCCGATCTCGCCAGTCAGTGTGCCACTACGTTCAATCGGCCGGTTCGCGTCGACATTCACCGCGAAAGCGTCGACGGCAAGACGGTGCTGGTCGTCACCGTGCCGGAAGCGCAGTCGCACGAGAAGCCGATTTTCTTCAAGGCACAGGGACTGCCGAGAGGCGCGTTCAGGCGTATCGGCAGTACCGACCAGCGTTGTACCGAAGATGACCTGTCGTTGTTCTTCCAGAGTCGTGGTCAGGAAAGCTTTGATGCAGGCATCGTCTGCGATGCCACCATGGAGGACCTGTCCGCAGAAGCGATTGCCGACTACCGCCAATCCCGTGCGCAGGCCAATCCCGATGCAGAAGAGCTGCGTTGGCCGGATGAAGAACTGCTGCTCGCACTGAAGGCGGTTCGTCGCGATGGCGGAAACATGCTTCATCCCACTGTTGCAGGTCTGATCCTGTTCGGGAAAGTTCAGGCACTGCGCCGCTGCTTTCCAATGACGCGCGTCGACTACATTCGCGTGCCCGGTCGCGAGTGGATTCCCGATCCGGAGCGCCGCTTCGATTCCGTGGAGATCCGCGACTCGCTGTTCCGGCTCATCCGCCGTGCGCAGGCCGCCATTCTGGACGACTTGCCGAAGGGGTTCGGTTTGAAGGAGGGCGAACTCCAGCGCGAGGACAAGCCGGTCATTCCGCAGCGGGTGATTCGCGAAGCGCTCGTGAACGCGCTGATGCATCGCAGCTACCGCAGCAATGCGCCGGTGCAGATCATCCGCTATGCCAATCGTCTGGAGATCCGTAATCCAGGCTTCTCTTTGAAGTCACCGGAGCATCTGGGCGAGCCGGGCTCTCAGCCTCGCAATCCCTGCATCGCGGCGGTTCTGCACGAAACCCGGTTTGCCGAGACCAAGGGCAGTGGTATCCGGGTCATGCGGGAGATGATGGATGCGGCAGGGCTGACGCCGCCGTTTTTCGAATCTGACCGCAGTGCCGATCAGTTCGTTGCCCGTTACTTCTTCCATCACTTCCTCGGCGATGAGGACATTCGATGGCTGGGTCGATTCCGGGATCTGAATCTGACCGAGGCGGAGGCGCGCGCACTGATTGTCGTGCGCGAAGTCGGCGAGATCGACAATGCCGACTACCGGGGCCTGAACAAGGTGGACGCCTTGATGGCAAGCCAGGCCCTGCGTCGCTTGCGCGATGCCGGGCTGTTGACACAGAAGGGCAGGGGCTCGGCGACCTGCTATCAACCGACGTCGCGGCTGATCGGGACAGGGGAGGAGGGAGGGGTATCCAGTAACCCCCATGGCTTATCCAGTAACCTCCCCGACTTATCCAGTAACCCTGCCGACTTATCCAGTAACCCTGATCCGCGCGACCCGGAGCGGGACGCCCTGCTGAACGAGCTGCCGGGTGAACTGGCAGCCCGCGTTGGCGGCCTGGGCAGGCGAGCCCGACCCGAAGATCTGCGGCAACTGATCGTGGAACTCTGTCGTGTCCGTTCATGGCGTGCCGAGGAACTGGCACGGCTGACCGGGCGGATGGCGGAAACGCTTCGCCAGAGCTACCTGCGACCGCTGATGGCGCAGCGGTTGATCGCGATGACCAATCCGGACGAGCCGAACGATCCGCAGCAGGCTTACCGAGCAGCCCAGCAAATCGACGATGCACAAGACCATGACTGACAAAACCACAGATCCGGGCGCTTCGCCCAATCCCGTTCATCGGCTTCGCGAACAACTGGCCGCGCTGATTCCGGAAGCGCTCTCCGAGGGCAGGCTTGACGTTGCAGCGCTCAAGCGTGCACTGGGCGAATCTGCGGTGATCGATGGTGGCGAACGTTATGCGCTCAACTGGGCCGGCAAGAGCGACGCCTACCGCGTGCTGCAAACGCCGTCCACGGCAACGCTACGTCCCGAGCGGGACAAGTCGATCAACTTCGACGAGGCGCAGCATGTCTTCATCGAAGGCGAAAACCTCGAAGTGCTCAAGGTGTTGCAGAAGGCGTATTTCGGCAAGGTCAAACTCATCTATATCGACCCGCCCTACAACACCGGTTCCGACAGCTTCATCTATCCGGACCGGTTCCAGGAGAGCAAGGAAGACTATCTGCGCCGCATCAACGAGCTGAATGACGACGGCACGTTGATGAGGGAAGGCTTCTTCCGCAAGAACAGCAAGGAGAGCGGTCACTACCACAGCAACTGGCTGTCGATGATGCTGCCGCGGCTTTACATCGCGAGAAATCTGTTGCGGGAGGACGGAGTGATCTTCGTGTCGTGCGACGACAATGAAGTGCACAACCTGCGGTTGTTGATGAATGAGGTGTTAGGAGAAGAAAATTTCGTAGCCCAGATGGTATGGGAAGGTGCGTCGAAGAACACTGCTGATCAAATCGGTGTGAATCACGAATATGTGCTCACGTATGCCAAATCTCTTCCCTCTGTACCTAAGGTTTGGGCTCTGGCAAAGGATGGAGTGGATCCCATCCTGCGGGAAGTCGAACGACTAAGAGTTCAGTATGGGGATGATTTCGATTCGGCATCGGCGGATCTTGCTGCGTGGTACAGAGCCAACAAGGCGACGCCATCTTTTGCACATCGTCGTTTTCGCTACATCGACAAGAATGGGGTCTATAAGGAAGACGATCCTACGGCGCCAGGAGGACGTAAGTTCAAGTTGATGAATCCAAGGACCAATGCGGAGATCCCACTTCGCGCCAATCGAGGCTGGGCATTCGATCAGGAGGAGTTCAATAAACTTGTAATGCACGATCGCATTAGCTTCATTTCGCAAACAAGCGTCATGGTGCGACGGTACTTGCACGAAACTGACACAGTCACGCCGCAAAGTGTGTTCTACCAGCCGACACGATCTGCATCCGAGCGACTCGGAAAATTACTGGGCGGCACCTATTTCGATTACCCAAAGGATGATGAAGTCGTTCGGCAGTTTGTCGAGATGGCCACGGATGTAGCTGATAAGGACTGCCTCGTCGTGGATTTTTTTGCAGGATCGGCGACAACGGCCCATGCGGTGCTTGAGCAGAATGCTCGTGATGGTGGGCGACGTCGATTCGTCGCCATCCAGCTCCCTGAGCCCGTCGACACAGAGCAGGCCAAGACTGCGGGATTCTCAACGATTTCCGACATCGCACGAGCCAGGATTGGGAAGTCGATTGAGCGCATCAAGGGCAGCGAAGATCTTGTTGCTATGTCTCCGCCGGGCCTGGGCTGCAAGTCGTTTCTCCTCACGCCCTCCCACTTCAAACAATGGCGCGGCGACGGCATCGATACATCGGAAGCGCTGGCCGAACAGATGAAGATGTTCGTCGATAGCGAGAAAGAGGGTGCCGAGACGGAATGGAAGCTGTACGAGCTACTGCTGAAGTTCGGTCAGGCGCTGACAGTTCCTATTGAAATCATAAATTTAGGCCCCGCCCCCCCCTCCCCCCGCCCCC
>NZ_DAINNK010000023.1:10675-54097 GCF_036735925.1 Povalibacter sp. | reverse complement strand
GGAGGGCTTCACTGAAGCGGCGGGTGTCGAACTGCTTTCGCTCAAGCCCCGCGAGATCGTAGCGCTCGATTCGGTATTTCACGGCGCCGATCCGCTCAAGACCAATTTCGATCTTCAGTGCCGCGACGCCGGCGTGAAGTTCACCTGCGTGTAGGCGGCACGCATGAAGCTCAAATTCGATGCCAATGAGCCGTATCAGCTCGATGCGATTCGTGCGGTCGTGGATCTGTTCGCCGGGCAACCTTCTGCTTCGCAGTTCGAAGTGACGATGGCAGACGAGGGCTTGTCCAGCCTCAGGCTCACTGAAACCGGGCTGGCCAACCAGCGCGTCATCACTGACGAACAATGGCTGGACAACGTCAGAGCGGTACAGAAGGCCAATGGTTTGCCTCAGTCCGCCGAGCTTTCCCTGATGGAGCTGGCTGATGGCAAGGTCGCCGGCGCCTTCCCCAACTTCACTGTCGAAATGGAGACGGGCACAGGCAAGACCTACGTCTATCTGCGCACGGTACACGAGCTGTCGCGACTCTACGGTTTCAAAAAGTTCGTGATCGTTGTGCCATCTGTGGCGATTCGCGAGGGCGTGCTCAAAAACTTGCAGATCACTCACGATCACTTCCAGACGCTCTACGACTTCGAGCGCGTCGAGTTCTCCGTTTACGATTCCAGCCGGGTCAATCAGCTCCACAACTTCAGCCTGAGCAACTGCATCCAGATACTGGTGATCAATATCGACGCCTTCGCCAAGGACTCCCAGGAAGCCGCCGTTTCGGCCACAGCGAGGAAGAGCAGGGGCAATGTCATCAACCAGGTGCGCGAAACGGGCGTGCGTCCGATCGAGTTCATCCAGGCCGCACATCCCATCGTGATTCTTGATGAACCGCAGAATCTTGAGACCGATCTGCGAAAACAGGCCATCGCGCGCCTGAGCCCGCTGTGCTGCCTGCGCTACTCCGCCACGCATCGCGAGACATACAACCTCATCTACAAGCTCGATCCGGTCCGGGCCTATGAACTGGGCCTGGTGAAGCAGATCAGCGTGGACTCCGTAATCGAGTTGAGGGACGCCAATCAAGCCTATGTCGAGGTGGAAGGCTTCAGGGCAGGTAGGCGCTCGGTGGCGGCAAGACTGAGCCTGTGGGTCAACCAGAACGGCAGCCCCGGCAGGAAAACGCTCACGGTCAGGAATGGCGACGACCTTTACAGACTCTCCAATCAGCGCGAGATCTATCGCGATGGCTTCATCGTGAACGAAATCGATGTCGAACAGCGCTTCGTGCGTTTCGCCAATGATGTGACCGTGCGGCAGGGCCAGCCGCATGGCGCGCTCACCGATGCTGTTCTGCGATTGCAGATAGAGGCGACGATTCGCCGGCACTTCGAGAAGCAGGCCAGCCTGAAGTCCCTGGGGGTGAAGGTTCTATCGGTGTTCTTCATCGATCGAGTGATGAACTACCGGGTCTACAACGAGGATGGCAGTACATCTCTGGGGAAGTTCGGGCAATGGTTCGAGGAAATCTACGAGCAGTATCGGACCAGGCCAGAATTTTCCGGTCTGATCGAATTCGAAGCGGCGCTCGTGCACAACGGCTACTTCTCCGCTGACAAGCGTACGGTGACGCCCTTCGAGACGCGCGAAGGAAAATCCAACGCGGAGGCAGAAGCCAGCACGTTCGAACTCATCATGCGAGACAAGGAACGCCTGCTGGAGGCCGCCGAACCTCTGCGCTTCATCTTCAGTCACTCTGCCTTGCGCGAGGGTTGGGACAACCCGAATGTTTTTCAGATCTGCACGCTGGCGGAGACCAGCTCAGAGATCAGGAAGCGGCAGGAGATCGGGCGCGGGCTGCGCCTGTGTGTGAATGCAGCGGGCCAGCGCGTGCGAGACCGCGCTCTGAACCGCCTGACCGTCATCGCCAACGAGAGCTACGAAGATTTCGCGAAGCAACTGCAGGCCGAGATGGAAGAAGCAGGAATCTCCTTCAGGAAGGAGATGGTGCAGAACGAGCGCGAGAAAATTACGGTGCGCCTGCGAAAAGGGTACGAGACCGACGCGCAGTTCCTCAAACTGTGGGGGCATATCCGCACGCGCACACGTTACCGCGTGCACTACGACACCGATGACCTGATTGCCAGAGCGGCCCATCGCATCGGGCGGCAGATGCCTGTGCTTGAGCGACCCAAGGTGGCACTGGCTCGCGCCGATCTCACCGTAGACAAGACAGGCGTGTCAGGGGTCCAAACCGGCTTTCGCGCGCAAGTGGTCGAAGCGCGCTATGTGATGCCGGACTTCGTGGGGCAGATACAGACCAGGACGGGGTTGTCCAGATCGACGGTGGCCCGAGTACTATTGGAGTCTGGCCGCCTGGGGGATGCCGTGAACAATCCACAGGCATTCATTGAGGGCGCGACCGATGTCATCAATGCAGTCAAACGGGAGCTGCTGGTGGACGGCGTGGAATATCTGAAACTCGACGATCAGATATACGAGATGCATCGCTTCGAAAGCGAGGATCTGAGGGAGGCGTTCGAGTCCAATGCCATTGCCATCGACAGACTGGACAAGACACTGTTCTCGCACATCGTGATCGACGCTGACTCCGGCCCGGAGCGCAGATTCGTGGAAGCCTGCGAAGCCAACGACGACGTGCTGTTCTACATCAAACTGCCGGCGTGGTTCGTGATCGAAACGCCGGTCGGCTCATACAACCCGGACTGGGCACTCGCCTATCGCAACGACAAGACGCTCTACTTCGTTGCGGAAACCAAGGATACGGGTGACAAGGAAGGTGTATCTCTCGATCTGCTGCGGCCCATCGAACAGCTCAAGATCGAATGCGGCCGGCGTCACTTCAGGAATTTCGAAGAAGTGCAGTTCAGGGTCGTTAAGTCGCTACGGGAGCTGATGACGTAAGGTTTCAAGCAGCGTTCAGTAGATTGGGTTGGTTGCCAGGAGACTCTTTATTCCCCCACCCGAATCACCAACGCCTCGATCTGCGACTGCCGCAGCTTGCTGCGCGTCTCTTCGAGTTTCTGCAGGTTCGTGATCGGGCCGATGCGGACGCGGTGCCAGGTGTCGTTGTCGACCGTGACCTTCTGGATTTTCGATTCGACGCCCTGCAGGGCGATGAGCGCGCGGACGCGGTCGGCGTCGGCCATGTTGCGGAAGGAGCCGGCCTGCAGGATGTAGGCGCCGGGTTTCTGCACCGATGAGGTCGCGCCGCTGGCGGTCGATGTGCCGTCCTTCTCGGGAATGACCACTTCGAATTTCGGCAGCATTTCGTAGAAGTCGAACTGGGTTTCCGGTTCCTGCGAGGCCGGGGCCGGTTTGCCGTTCGATGATTCGCCATCATTCGTCATCGGCGCCGCTTCTCTTGCGACTCGCGCTTCGGGCCGGCGATCGTAGAGATACACGCCGACGGCGACCGCCAGGCCGAAGGCGAGACCGAGCACGAAGCCGGCGACGCCGGACAGGCCGGAGCTTCCGCCCGAGCTGCGCTTGCTGTGTTTGTAGTCGCGCGCCACTACATCTTCTCCGGCGCCGATACGCCCAGCAGCTTCAGGCCGTTGCCGATCACCTGGCGCGTGGCGGCGACCAGGTTCAGGCGGGCGTTGCGCAGGTTGATGTCGTCGACCAGGAACTGGTGCGCGTTGTAGTACGTGTGGAAATCGGCAGTGAGATCGCGCAGGTAGTGCGCGACCTGGTGCGGTTCGAGCGCGTTCGCGGCGTTCTCCAGCAGTTCCGGGAAGTACGTGAGGCGGCGAATGAGGGCCTTTTCCTGCGGCTCGACCAGCAGGGCCACATGACTGTCGCCGATCTCGCGGTCATGCATGAAGCCCTTTTCCTGCGCCTGCCGGAACACGCTGCAGACGCGCGCATGCGCGTACTGCACGTAGTACACGGGATTCTCCTCGCTCTGCGCGCGCGCGAGATCGATGTCGAACACGAACTCCGAATCCGCTTTGCGCGACACCAGGAAGAAACGCACGGCGTCGCGGCCGACCCACTCGATCAGATCGCGCACCGTGACGTACGAGCCGGCGCGCTTGGAAATCTTCACTTCCTCGCCGCCGCGCATCACCTTGACCATCTTGTGCAGCACGTAGTCGGGATAGCCCGGCGGGATGCCGAGATCGGCGGCCTGCAGGCCGGCGCGCACGCGCGCGATCGTGCCGTGATGATCGGTGCCCTGCACGTTGATGGCCTTGCGGAAACCGCGCTGCCACTTGGTGATGTGATAGGCGACGTCGGGCACGAAGTAGGTGTACGTGCCGTCGGACTTGCGCATGACGCGGTCCTTGTCGTCGCCGTACTCGGTGGTGCGCAGCCACAGCGCGCCGTCCTGTTCGTAGGTCTTGCCGCTGGCGACCAGTCGCTGCACGGTCTCTTCGACCTTGCCGTCGGTGTAGAGGCTCGACTCCAGATAATAGATGTCGAAGTGCACGCCGAACTTCTGCAGGTCGATGTCCTGTTCGCGGCGCAGGTAGGCGACGGCGAACTTGCGGATCGCATCGAGATCGTCGGGCTTGCCGTTCGCCTTCACCGGTTCGCCATCGAGCGCGTGCACGCTGTTCTTCGCGAGGAATTCGTCAGCGATGTCCTGGATGTAGTCGCCGTTGTAGGCAGCTTCCGGCCAGCCCGCTTCGCCCGGCTTGATGCCGCGCGCACGCGCCTGCACCGACAGTGCGAGGTTCTGGATCTGCACGCCGGCGTCGTTGTAATAGAACTCGCGGCTGACCTCGTAGCCCTGCGTCTGCAGCAGCGACACCAGCGCATCGCCGAGCGCCGCCTGCCGGCCGTGACCGACGTGCAGCGGCCCGGTGGGATTCGCGGAGACGAACTCGACCAGCGATCGGGTGCCGCTGCCGTGCTGGCTGTAGCCGTAGACCGGACCGAAATCGAGGATGCGCGCCAGTTCCTGCTGATACGCCGCCGCCGACAGATGGAAATTGATGAACCCCGGCCCGGCGATCTCCGCCTTCGCGATCAAGTCGCTGGCGGGAATCGCATCGAGCAGCGCCTGCGCCAGCTGGCGCGGATTCTTGCGTGCGGGCTTGGCGAGCTGCAGCGCCAGGTTGGTGGCGAAATCGCCATGAGCAGCATCGCGCGTACGCTCGATGGTGATGGTCGGGCGGATGTCGGCGGGCAGAACGTCCGCGGGCAGGGTCGCAAGCGCGGCCTGTAGCAACTTTTCGATCTGGTATTTCACGAAGGGGTTCGGGGCGGTTCAATGAGGCCGCAGTCTAGCAGCGGCTACAGGCTACAGGCTGCAGGCGACTGCCAGAGGTCCCGAATGCGCGTGTTCCGCTTCTGGCCAGTTGCCAGTCGCCTGTAGCCTGTAGCCTTTCCTAGAACAACTCCCCCGGATCCACATCGATCGACCACCGCACCCTGCGCGCTTCCGGCAGGCCTTCGAGCTGCGGAATCCAGCGGCTCAGCAGGCGCTGCAGCGGCTGGTGCGTCGCCGCCTGCAGCAACAACTGCGCGCGATGCCGGCCGGCGCGGCGTTCCATCGGGGCGGGCGCCGGGCCGAGGAATTTGACGCCGCGAATGCCGTGTTCCCGTGCGGCGGCGAGCGCGGCCTGCAGGAAATTCCGGGGCTCGGCCGAATGCGTGGCCTCGGCCCGCAGCAGCGCGATGCGCGAAAACGGCGGCCAGCCGGCTTGCTCGCGCTCCTGCAATGCGCCCGCGGCGAAGGCGTCGTAGCCGCCCTTCAGCAACAGGTTGAGCAGCGGATGTTCCGGATACTCGGTCTGGATCAGCACTTCGCCCGGCTGTGCGGCGCGGCCCGCGCGACCGGCCACCTGCACGATCGTCTGGGCGAGGCGTTCGCTGGCGCGGAAGTCGGTGCTGAACAATCCCTGGTCGGCGTTCAGCACGACCACCAGCGTCACGTTGGGGAAATGATGACCCTTCGTCAGCATCTGGGTGCCGACCAGCAGCCGGATCTCGTTGCGATCGACTTTCGCCAGCGTCTCTTCGAGTTCGCCCTTGCGCCGCATGCTGTCGCGATCGATGCGCGCCAGCGGCACCTGCGGAAACATCCGTTCGAGCGTTTCCTCGATGCGTTCGGTGCCCTGTCCGACGGGCTTCACCTCGGCGAAGCAGCTCGGGCATTCGACGACGGCGGACTGCTGCGAGCCGCAGTGATGACACAGCAGCGCCGTCGAATTGCGATGCACGGTCAGGTTCGCGTCGCAGCGTTTGCAGTGCGCGGACCAGCCGCAGGCTGGACAGAACAGCACCGGCGCATAGCCGCGGCGATTCAGGAACAGCAGCACCTGGCGGCCGGCATCGAGATGCCGCTGCATCGCCATGAGCGCCGGCGTCGCGATGCCCTGCGCGGCAGCGTGTCGTCGCAGATCGATCAGCGCCAGTGTCGGCGGACGCGCATCGGCGGCGCGATGCGGCAGCGTCAGCAGCGAACCGGGCTGCTGGCGGGCGCGATTCAGGCTTTCGAGCGAGGGCGTGGCCGATCCCAGCACGACCGGGATCCGCAGGCGTTGCGCGCGCACGATGGCGAGATCGCGCGCCGAGTAGCGAAAGCCTTCCTGCTGCTTGAACGAGCTGTCGTGTTCCTCATCGACGACGATCAGCCCGGGTCGTGCGAGCGGCACAAAGATCGCCGAGCGCGTGCCGATCACGATGCGCGCCGCGCCGCTGCGTGCATCGCGCCACGCGCTCAGCCGTTCGCCATCGCTCAGGCCCGAATGCAGGATGGCGAGTGCGGTGTCGAAGCGCTCGCGGAAGCGTGCGATGAGCTGCGGCGTCAGTGCGATTTCCGGCACCAGCACCAGCGCCTGTTCGCCGCGTTCCAGCACGGTGGCGATGGCGTTGAGATACACCTCGGTCTTGCCGCTGCCGGTGACGCCGTGCAGCAGCCAGGTGACGAACGTGCCGAGCGAAGCGCGGATGCGTTCGACGGCTGCGGCCTGTGCGTCGTTGAGTGCGGGACCATCGCGCCGTGCCGCCGCGGCGACGGCGGCGGCGATCTGTGTACGAGTGAACTGTTCCGCGTAGCCGCGATCACGCAGCTTGCGCAGCGTTTCACGCGACAGGCCCGCGGCATCGAGTACGTCTGGCGCCAGCTCCGGCGCGTCGAGCAATGCCTGAACGGCCGCGCGCATCTGTTTCGCCCGGGCGGGAAGATCCGCCAGCGCCTGATCGCGACCGGCGGCGGTCAGTCGCCACAGCGTGGTTTCTGCGATCGCCGGCGCGCCCTGGCGCAACGGCCCCGGCAAGGCCGCCGCAATGACTTCTCCCAGCGGATGACGGTAGTAGTCGGCCGACCAGCGCAGCAGGTCCAGCAGGCCGGGATCGAAAGTCGGCTGTTCGTCGATCAGCCCCTGCGCCGAGCGCAGCTTGTCTTCGGCAACCTCGCTGTGCTGCCGGCATTCGACCACCACGCCGACGATGCGCCGCCGGCCGAACGGCACCCGGACCCGATGCCCCGGCCGCACCTGACCGGCCCAGTCCGCGGGCGCGCGATAGTCGAATACGCGCCGCAGCGGCGTATCGATGGCGACGGCAAGGATCACGGACTCAGGCCTCACTCCAGGCCTCTGCCGCCAGCGAAAAAGAGGACGGCGGGCCTTTGTGGACAACTCTGTGCATTGATTGGATCAACCGTTCCGGACGCGCCTCCGGCGGGCAGGTATGTGCCGGGGTCGAATTGTCAGCGAGCATCATTTTGCAAGGCCAAACAGTCACTTGCTTCCTGCGCGGCGGTGCAGGACCAGGCCGGTAGACACTCCCTTAACGCAGCCGTCATGGTGTGGGCAAAGCAGGTCCGCCGACGGTGGGGCAAGTTCATGATTCTGGCGGCTCCGGGACGCGGGAAGCGGCATCGTACAATCGCGCGCCCGCGCCGCGCCCACTGATAACGACAAGAACCGCATGTCCCTGATCGTCAGTCTGTTCCTGCTGCTGGGCCTCGCCCATGGTCTCGGCACCCTGGCCCGTCGTTTCGGTCTGCCCGCGCTGGCCGGCCACATGATCGCCGGCATTCTGGTCGGTCCGTCGGTGCTGGGCGGGATCGCCCCGGGACCGGGGCTGGGCGCCGTCGCCGACATCGCCGTCTTCTTCGTGGTGCTGACCGCCGGCCTCGAAATGCGGCTGCAGCACGTGACCGACGTGCTGCGCGGCCGTGGCGCGCTCTCGCTGTTTGCCGGCTTCGCCGTGCCGGTGTGCGTCGGCGGCGCAGTGGCCTTCGCTTTCGAACTGCCGTCGATTCCGGCCATCGTGGTCGCGCTGTGCATCGCCGTCACCGCGCTGCCGGTGGCGCTGCAGATCCTCAGCGGCTTCAACATGCTCGGCACGCGCATCGCCAGCGTCACGGTCTCGGGCGCGCTGCTGTCGGACATCCTGGTGTTCCTGATCCTCGGCGTACTCATCGAACTGTCGGGCTCGGCGCGGCCGGCGACCGAAGCCGTCGGTATCGCGTTCGTCAAACTGGCTGGACTGGTGCTGGCCATCGTCGCCGCGCAGTTCGCCTGCGTGCAGGTGATGAAGCGGCGCGCCGCACCCGTGGAATCGACTTCGAACGGCGCCTCGTCGGGCAACCTCGCCTTCGTGCTGCTCTTCGTGCTCGGACTCGGCGCACTGAGCGAACTGCTGGGATTCCATTTCGCCATCGGCGCGTTCTTCGCGGCCATGATGGTGACGCCGGAGCTCATCGGCGATTCATCGTTCGACCGCCTGGAGCGCACCTGCGACGTGCTTACCGCGAGCCTGTTCGGTCCGGTCTTCCTCGCCTACCAGGGCCTGCAGTTCCATTTGCAGACGCTGAGCCAGCCGGCGTTCATCGGCGCGCTGATCGTCGGCGCCGTCGTGTCCAAAATGCTCAGCGGCTACCTGGTCGGCCGGATGCAGGGCATGTCGAAACACGATGCCTGGGGCGTCGGCATCGTCATGAACGCCCGCGGCGTGATGGAGCTCGTCATCGCCAGCATCGCCTTCCGCGCCGCCCTGGTCGACGGCCAGATCTTCTCGGCGCTGCTGATCGTCGGGCTCGTCACCACCGTGCTGACGCCGCTGATGCTGCGGGCGTGGCAGAGGTAGGAGAAGAGTTTCACACGGAGAGCACGGAGAGCACGGAGTTCGGAGAAGCAGAAGAGAATTTCCACGGGGGACACGGGGAACACGGGGACAAGAAAATTTTCTTCTCTGAGACCCCGTGTTCCCCGTGTCCCCCGTGGAAAATTCTTTCTCTTGACTCCGTGCTCTCCGTGAACTCCGTGTGAAACTCCTCATCGCCTGTGGGGCCGGCTTTAGCCGGCCTTTTTCGAAGTCAGGCTGAAGCCTGACCTACAGGAGGACCCCGAACGCGATGGCGATGCGGCCTTCGCACAGCAATCGTTCACCGGCGCGTACGTTGAAGTCGTAGAGCGAGCCGTCGCGCTGGGCGAGTCGTCGTACGGCATGAACGGTGAGGTCGGCGTCGATCGTGTCGATGCGGTCGGTGTGCAGGCGGATGTCGCGCAGCGCGGCGAGCATGCCGGGTTGTGCGTTGCCGCCGGCGAGCAGTGCGCCGTGGGCGGCCATGGCCTGGGCGGCGTACTCGGTCAGGTGCAATGCGGCGAGTTGTCCGTCGCGGCGCAGCGCATGGCCGGGATCGCGATGCGTGCCGGTCGTGCATTCGATGTCGCGATCGGAATGCGCGATCACGCGATCCAGCAGGCACATGCGGCCGGCGTGCGGGATGAGCTGCAGCAGTTGCTCGCGGTTCATGGCGCGTGCAGATCGACGGCGAGATTGCGGCTGTTGGCGTTCGGCAGGATCACGCGACCAAAGTCGCGCGCAGCGAGCCGTTGCAGCAACGGCAAGGCGCGCGCTGCAGGATTGCCCGAACGCAAGGATTCCAGCGCCGCGTCGGGCAGCAATGTTTCCGGCTCCATCGTCGTTGCGCAGGAAAGCGCCGCGAGCGTCTTCGCCGTCGCCTGCTGCGTGAGCACCAGCGCGACGGCAACCGGATGCGCGATCGGTCGCTTCGCGTGCAGCGGTTCCGGCGCCGGCAGATCGAACGCCACCAGCAGCACATCGCAGGCATCGACCTCAACCAGCAGGCTCGCTTCGAGCAGTCCGGCGGCGAACGAGCCGTCGTAGGCACTGATCGTCGTCGAGGCCGCGCGCGAACCGACGGCGATGCTCCAGTAGCCGGCCGCGGCGTTGTGGACGGAATTGTGGAAGTCGGTCGGCGAAATGAATCGCGGACTCGCCGTCAGCGCGAGACTGATGCGATGGATGATGCCGAGATCGGCATCGGAGGAGGCGAACACGGTCGCGAGGTTCGCAGCCGGTATCGAGGTTCCCTGCATCGCATCTTCAGCGGCCTGAAATGCCAGCCGGATGGCCGGCGTCGCGCGGCGTCGCTCATTGGCCGGCAGCAGGGCCGGTGTGTGCGGTGGCAGCGGTGTGTTCTCGCAGGGCTGTTCGCCGCGCAGTGCGGCGCGCGCCTGCTGCCATGACGGCAGTCCGGGTGCTGCGAGTCCGACCGCTTCGATGAATATCGGTTTGGTGGCCGGCTTCATGCGGCTTTCCCGAACAGCAGACTGCAGTTGCTGCCGCCGAAGCCAAAGGAATTGCTCAGCACACGCAAGACAGGCGTGCTGCGGTTCGCAAGCAGGATGTTCGCCTCGATCGCTGGATCCTTGCTGCGCGTGTTCAGGCTGCGCGGCAGCAGATCGTTTTCGATCGTCAGCAGGCTGATGACGCTTTCGACGATACCGGCCGCGCCGAGCGTGTGCCCGGTCCAGCCCTTGGTCGAACTGCAGGGCGTGGCGGTACCGAATACGCTGCAGACCGCGCGGCTTTCGGCCTGATCGTTCGCCACCGTGCCGGTGCCATGCAGGTTGATGTAGTCGATCTGCGCGGGTTCGAGATTCGCACTCGCGAGAGCCGCGCGCATGGAGGCTGCGGCGCCGCTGCCTTCCGGGTCGGGCGAGGACATGTGATACGCATCGCTGGTTTCGCCGTAGCCGAGCAACCGCAAACCGCCGTCGGCGTGCGGATCGAGCAATGCGAAACCGCCGGCTTCGCCGATGGAAATGCCATTGCGTGCGCTGTCCGCCGGACGACAGATGTCCGGCGACACGAGCTGCAGCGAGTTGAAACCATAGAGCGTCGTCAGGCACAGGCTGTCGACGCCGCCGACCACCGCGGCATCGCACGCGCCAGCGGCAATCGCGCGCCGTGCCGCGGCGAAGACTTTCGCGCTCGACGAACAGGCGGTGGAAATGGCGAACGACGGGCCGCCCAGGCCCAGACGCTGCGCAACGAAATCCGCGACCGAGAAAATGTTCTGGGTAGGGCGATGCACGAACCAGTCCGGCAGCGCGTTCGATTGCGGATCGCGCGCGCGATAGGCGAGTTCGGTGTGATGCACGCCGGAGGTGCTGGTACCGATGAACACGCCGATGCGCGCTGCACCGTGGCGACGTACGCAGGCTGCGACGGCATCGAGGAAGCCGTCCTGGTTCAGCGCAAACTCGGCAAGCCGGTGGTTGCGACAGTCCCAGTGCGCGAGCGATCCGGTCAGCGCCACGTCGAAGTCGCGCACTTCGCCCAGCCAGCAGTCGAGCGTGTTGGTGTCGAACGTCAGCTTGCGCAGACCGCTGGTGCCGGCCTGCAGCGCGCGCGCGTGCGCCGCGTGTCCCGCGCCGAGCGCGGAGCTGACGGTGTAGGCGCTGATCGGAAGCGGCTTCATGCAATCCAGTAATCGTAGAAGTTGAACCAATTGTACGGAGCGATGCGAACGTAATGTTCGAGCCGCTGCGCATAGCGCTGGGCGCAGTCGGCAATGGCTGCGTCCCGATTCTCGCGCGGCAGTCGCAGCGACTCGCTGAACAGTTCGAAATGCGCGGTATAGCGATTGCCGCCGTGATGGCAGCCGAAACCCAGCACCACAGGCACCTGCAGCGCATGGGCGAGCTGCCATGGTCCGACCGGCAGGCGTGCGCGACCGCCCAGGAAGTCGACGGCGACGGCACGTTCGGTGGCGAGCGCGCGGTCCGCCATGATGCCGACCATGCGTCCTGCCTGCAGTGCCTCCTTCAGGTTCAGTACGAGCTGCGGTCCGCGTTGCGATGCATCGATGATGCTGCCGGCGAGTTCGGGATTCAGTCCTTCCAGCAGCGCCATGAGCATGCGGCCATGCTGGCGGTCGAGCAGGATCGACAGCGGCAGCCGACGTTGATCGACCGCGATCAGCCGCAGCGATTCGGCGCTGCCGAAGTGCGCGACGAACAGCAGGCAGCCCTGGCCGCGCGCGACGGCAGCGCGGACCGCTTCGGGACGTTCGACCGCGACGTCGAGTTCCTGGTAGCGCTTCGAGAGCAGGAAGATGCGATCGAGCGTGCAGCTCGCGAAGGCGAAGAAATGCCGCCAGTGATCGCGCCAGCGCGGCTCGCGGTTCAGCGCTCGCTGCAAGTAATCCCGCGAGGCGCGTCGCGCCGCCGGGCTCGTCAGCAGGAAGTACGCGACGATCGGATACAGCACGGGCCGCACCGTCGAGCGGCGCAAATGCGTCGCGAGCCAGACGATCAGCCGCACCATCGACGGTGTGCTGCGTTCCTTGTGACTGCGCCAGTCCTGCTGCGGTGTGTCCGTCACGCCGCCGCTCCGCACGACAAGACGAACGTGCCTTCGAAGACGGGCGACTGCCGGCGCGATCCCTGGAATCGCGCGCGCAGCGTGCCCTCGTTGTCAGGCGTGAACTCGATGCGCAGTTCGATGCGTTCCTGAGGCAGCACGGGCTGCAGGAATTTCACGGTTGGCATCGAGAGCAGCATGCAGGGCCGCTGCGTCCGGATCGCGGCCAGCACGGCATCGAGCAGCACGACGCCGGGAACGATCGGGTTGCCGGGAAAATGGCCGGCGAGCGACGGATGATCCGCCGGCACGACGATCTCGCCGATCAGGGTGTCGTTCATGGTCGAACCTGCCTCAGCAACTGCAGCAGCGCTTCGCGCGGCAGCTTGCCTACGTCGTTGCGCGGCAGGCGCTCGACGATCAGCAGCGGTCGCGGCACGAAGACCGGTTCCATCTGCCGTCGCAACGCATCGAGGATGTCGCTGGCCTGGCGCCCGGGCGCGACGACGAGCGCGACGGGACGTTCTTCGGATTCGCGAACGAACACCGCGGCATCGACGACGCCGGGCACGGCCAGCACCTGACGCGTCAGTTCCTGCAATGACGTGCGCTTGCCGGCCACCTTGATCATGTCGCCCGCGCGCCCGCGCAGGACGAACTCGCTGTCGCCGAGCGGCTCGATCACGTCCTGCAACGGCGTGGCCGTCGGCAGTTGCGGCGCGCGATATTCGGCGTTGCCGTTCACCTGCACGATCGTCCCGTCGCGCAGCGTGCGCCAGCGTTCCGTCGCGGTGGTGCGGCGATGCGCCATCACGCCGGCTTCGGTGCAGCCGTAGATCTCGACCACTTCCGTCTGCCAGCGGGCCTCGATGCGGCGTGCGAGTTTGACAGTCAGCGGCGCAGTGGCCGAGACCACGCGATGCAGCGGCGGCAGTTCGATGCTCGATTCCGCCAGTACTTTGAGATGCGCCGGCGTCGTCACCAGTGTGCGCGGCGCCGGCATGCGCCGCAGCGCATCGCGCACGTCGGCGGGAAAGAACGGCCGGCGATCACAGAGACAGCAGCCGGCGCTGAGCGCGCCGATCAGAGACGCCTCCAGGCCATACATGTGTTGCGGCGGCACCGTGGCGACGACGCTCGATCCCGGTCCGCCCAGCACGTCTTCTGTCGCGAGCCGCGAGTTGTGGAACAGGCTGCCCCAGGTTTTCGGATGCGCCTGCGGTCGGCCAGTCGTGCCGGACGTGAACGCGATGGCGACGATGCGATCCGCCGGCAGCTGCCAGTCGGGCGTGGGCGCCGCCGACTCCCGCGAGGACAGGTGACGCGCAACGCTCGCATCGTCGATGACGTGATGATCGGGATAGTCGCGCTGCAGTTCGGCGATCACGCCCGTCGCCTGACTGGAGGGGAGCAAGATGATTTGCCCGCGCAGCCACGCGGCGACGCAGCCCAGCAGGAAGTGATAACGATTCTCGGCGAGATTGATCGCATGCGTAGCTTGCGGCAGCGCCTGCGCCAGATGCTGCGCGTGAGCGACGAACTGTCCGGCGCTGACCGGCGCATCGCCGTAGTACGCGATGCGGGCATCGAGCGCATCGGTCGCCAGCAAGGGCAGCACCTGCATCGTCCTCAGATCCTGATGCGGGTGCGCGCGAGCCGCCGCAGATACCGGAACAGGCCGTCGTGCTCGTGATGCCGGAAGCGGATGCGCCGATACGCATACTCCAGGACGAACACTGCGCCGAGCAGCAGGTAATGAATGACATTCGTCATCAACGACCACAGCGGCGGTGCGGCGAACAGCGCGAGCAGCACGGCCGAGACGAACAGTGCCGCGCAGACGCCGCACCACAGTTGTGTGACATGCCGCGTGTAGATCACGAGGTCCTCGGGCAGCGGACCCTCATGCATCGCGCGCGCGATGCGCGTGACGAGCGGCGTCTGGCCCGCGCGCAGCGAACCTGCAAACAGCGCGAACAGGGCAGCAGGAATCGCCGCGGGCGGGATGTACAGCGCATACAGGCCATTGCCTGCGACGACGAGCCAGTAGAGCAGGGCGCTGCCCGCGATGAGCACGATCCAGGCCCACGGCCGGCGATGGATCAGTGCGCCGCCGATCGAGATGCCGAGCAGCCACACCAGCGCCAGCCATTCGAGCCGCCGGTCGTGCAGCATCACGGCGAGATGGGCGAGCAGCGGATAGCCGAGGGCGAGCCAGAACATCGCGCACTAGTCCGTAGCGGGGTCGGTCGCGGTGCGCGGCGCGCTGCTCACGCCGCCGCTCTCAGGTCCGGCGTTGCAGGACGTGCCCGGTCAGCGACCGCAGCGACGCAAAGGCCGATTTCACGGCAGCATCGTCGGAGCGCAGCTCCACGCCGTACTGCTGCTGGATCATCAGGGCGATTTCCAGGGCATCGATCGAATCGAGCCCGACACTGCCCGCGCCGCCGCCGAACAGCGGCGCGGTCGGCGCGATCGCTTCCGGCGCGATGTGTTCGAGGCCGAGCGCCTGCACCAGGCGCTGCGCCATGAGCGATTCTTCCGCCGTCTGACCGGACATTATTGCTTCCGTCTCCAAGGCTGTTTTGCGGCGCGACAGTCTATACTCCGCCGTCTCATCGCGCGATTTCATCGTCGCGGATTACACAACGAAACAACGATCGCCAAACAACGATCGAAGTGGCGGACAGAGGTACGGATCGATGTCGGGGTCGATGTCGGGAAAGGGCGGCAAGCTCGATCACGCGTGGCGGGTGTTCGCCACCGGGTTTGTGTTCGTGCTGTTCGGGCTCGGCGCGCTGTTCATCAGCCTGACCATGTTTCCGCTGCTGCGCCTGTCGGCGTGGGACACGGCCGTCGCGCGTCGCCGCATCCAGCGCGGCATGCAGGGCACGTTCCGGCTCTACATGGAAATCATGCGCGTGCTGGGCATCCTCACGTACACCGTCGAGGGAGCCGAGCGCCTGCGCGAACCGGGACGGCTGGTCGTCGCGAATCATCCGACACTGATCGACGTCGTCCTGCTGGTATCCCTGATGCCGTCGGTCGATTGCATCGTAAAACGTGGCCTCTGGCGCAATCCCTTCCTGCGCTGGCCGGTATCATGGGCCGGCTACATTCCGAACTCGGACGGGGAAGAACTGATCGAGGGATGTGCGACGACGCTCAAGCGCGGACACTCGCTGCTGGTGTTCCCGGAGGGGACGCGCACCGTGCCCGGACGGCCGTTGCGCATGCAGCGTGGTGCAGCGCACATTGCGCTCGCCGCCGACGTCGAGATCCTGCCGGTGACCATCACCTGCGATCCGCCGACCCTGTTCAAAGGGAATCCCTGGTATCGCGTGCCGGCGCGGCGTTTCCACATGCACGTGGTCGCAGGCAGTCCGGTCGCCTCGCGCGACTTCCGACACGGCGACGAAGCGCCTGCGCGCTCGGCGCGCCGGCTGACCCAGTGGCTGCTCGCCTATTACGGCGCGCAGGATAGTCAAGACATGCAGCGGCCGAGTGCCGTTGCCAGTACGGAATTGATGACATGTCAGTGACCCCCAAATCGCGCGAAGAAATCCTCACGTACCTGCGTGACGTACTGGTCGAACTGTTCGAACTCAGGCCCGGGCAGATCGTGCCCGAGGCGAATCTCTACACGGACCTGGACATCGACAGCATCGATGCCGTCGACCTGATCCTGAAGCTCAAGGAGCTGACCGGCCGCAAGATCCAGCCGCAGACGTTCAAGCACGTGCGGACGGTCGGCGACGTCGTCGATGCGATCGAAGCGTTGATGACCAATCCGGCAGCCTGATGCGCAAGTCGTGCGAGCGCCCGAGCCCGTCATCCTGCTGCCCGAGATCGACTCGTTCGAACGCCGTCCTGACGGGCTGAACCTGCAGTTCGTCGTTCCCGCAGACCTCGGTTATTTCGCCGGACACTTTCCCGGCGTGCCGCTGCTGCCCGGTGTCGTGCAGATCGGCTGGGCGGTGGAGCTGGCGCGCCAGCACGTGCCGTTCGATGCGCAGTTCCGTGCGCTGGCGGGAGTGAAGTTCATGCGCGTGATTCAGCCGGGCGCGACGGTGGCGCTGCAACTGGCGTTCGATGCGGCGGCGCGCGAACTGTCGTTCGAATACCGATGCGGTGGTCAGCCGTGTTCGGGCGGTCGTGCGCTGTTCCAGTAGCGCATGAAGATCTGCATCGTCATTCCCTTCTACAACCACCCCGGCGCCATCGCGCAGGTCGTGGATGCCTTGAAGCCGCTCGACCTGCCGTGCCGCATCGTCGACGACGGGTCGGATGAAGCATCGCAAGGCGTGCTGGCGCAGATCGCGGCGCGCGAAGACTGGGTCTCGGTGCAGCGCCTGCCGGCGAATCGGGGCAAGGGCGGCGCCGTCATGGCGGGTTGCGATGCCGCGCTGGCTGCCGGTTTCACGCATGCCCTGCAGATCGATGCGGATGGACAGCACGACGCCGCCGACGTGCCGCGATTGCTGGAGCAGGCGCAGCGACATCCGCAAGCGCTGGTCAGCGGGCACGCGGTGTATGACGAGTCCGTGCCGCGCTCGCGCCTGTACGGCCGCTACCTCACGCACGTGTGGGTGTGGATCAACACGCTGTCGTTCGAGATCCGCGATTCCATGTGCGGGCTGCGCGTGTATCCGCTCGCGCCGACCTGTGCGATCTGGCGCCGGCATCGCCTCGGCCGGCGCATGGATTTCGATACCGAGATCCTGGTGCGTCTGAGCTGGAGCGGCGTTGCGATCCTCAGCATGCCGACGCGCGTCACCTATCCCGCCGACGGCGTGTCGCACTTCAAACTGCTCAAGGACAACGTCTACATCAGCCTCATGCACGCGCGCCTGTTCGCCGGCATGTTGCTGCGGTTGCCGCTGCTGCTCGGCCGTCGCGTCAGGCAGCGTATGCAGAAGGTCGCCGCATGAGGCAGTTCGAAGCGGAAGTCGACATCACCGTGCCGTTCCACGACATCGATTCGATCGGCGTCGCCTGGCACGGGCACTACGCCAAGTATTTCGAGATCGCGCGCTGCGCGTTGCTCGACAGCTTCAATTACGGTTACGACGCCATGCGCGAATCCGGCTTCATGTGGCCGGTGATCGACATGCGTATCCGCTACATCAAGCCGGTCCGTTTCGGTCAGCGTGTCATCGTCAAAGCGACACTGCGCGAATGGGAGAACCGCCTGCTGATCGACTACCTGGTCAGCGACCAGGCGAGCGGGCAGCGACTCACCCGCGGCACGACGTCGCAGGTGGCGGTCGACATGAAGAACGGCGAAATGTGTTTCGTATCGCCGGCTATCCTGTTCGAACGTCTCGGGATCGAGCGATGAGGAGGATTCTCATGAGGCTGCGACTCGCGCCGCTGCTCCTGTTGCTGTGCGGCGTCTGCACGCACGCGGCGGTCGATCCGTTCGCGCACCCGGCAACGGGCGAGGCACTGCTGCGTTCGACGCTGGCGCGTCCCGCGGTGCAGCTCGCCAAAGCGCAGGTGCTGAAGGGGCGCTTCACGCACAGCAAGCACCTGAGCGAGATTCCGCAGCCGCTGGTGGCCAGCGGCGAGTTCATTTTCGCGCGCGATCTGGGCGTGTACTGGCACACGCAGCAGCCGTTCGATTCGGTCGTCGTGCTGACCAACAGCGGTATCGTGCAGCGCGATGAAGGCGCGCAGACGCTGCAGTTGTCCGCCGACGAACAGCCGGCCGTGCGCGTGATCGCCAACATCTTCCTCGCCCTGTTCACGCTCGACGTGACCAGCCTCAGCCGCAACTTCGATCTTTATGGTCTCAGCCAGGGAGAGCGCTGGATCATCGGCCTCAAGCCGCGTTCCAGCGCCATCGCCAGCGTCTTCCGGCAGGCGACCGTCACCGGGTCGGGCGATGTCGAACAGGTGGTGCTGACCGATGCGCACGGCGACCGCACCGTCATCGATCTGTCGGCCATCGAATACTCCGAGGCAGCAGCAGGCGCCGACGTGCGCGCGCTGTTCGCGCCGGCGAAGCCATGAGCATTGCGTTGCCTGCGTCGATCCGCACGCGCTTCATCGCGTGGAGCGCGCTCATGCTCGCGTTGCTCGGCGTGTTCGCCTGGCGTGTGCTGCCGCATCTCAAGGTCGAAACCGACATCCTGGCGCTGCTGCCGCAGACGCAGCAGGACCGCGACCTGGACGCGGCGCTGCAGGCGTTCTCCGCCGAACTCGCACGCAAGCAGATTTTCCTGATCGGCAGCGACAGGCTGGCCGATGCGAAAGTGGCCGCCGCCGGTTTCGCGCGCGAACTGCAGGCATCGGGCGCCTTCGAGAGCGTGCAGCTCGAACTCGATGCGGACCTGCAGCAGCGCGCCGCCGTCTATCTGGCGCATCGCGCCTTCCTGCTGTCGCCGCAGGATCGACAGGTGCTGACCGACGGCAATACCGATTCGTTGCTGAAGCGTGCATTGCGTGCGGCCTACACGCCCACCGGCCTCATGCAGCCGCTGAGCCTCGCGCAGGATCCGCTGGGATTCACCAACAATTTCCTGCGCGCGCAGACGCCGGTATCGGGCAAGGCGCGGCTCGAAGGTTCGACGCTGGTCGTCGAGCACGAAGGCCGCAGCTATGTGCTGGTGCTGACGGAGAACGAAGGCAGTCCCTTCGCCTCGTCGGTGCAGGAGCAGGTCATGCCGGCCATCGCGCAGGCGAAACTGACCGCCAGCCGCGCCGTGCAGGCGCCGGTCGAGATCGTCAGTTCCGGCGCCATCCAGCACGCCGCCGCCGCCGCCAAGCGCGCGGAACACGAGATATCGACCTTCGGCACGATCGAATCGATCGCCGTGGTGCTGTTGCTGCTGCTGGTGTTCGGCGCGATGCGGCCGCTGCTGCTCGGCGTGCTGACGTTGTCGCTGGCCGTCGTCGCGGCGTTCACGGTCGTGCATTTCGTGTTCGGCGAAGTGCACCTGCTGGCGCTGGTGTTCGGGTCGAGCCTGATCGGCAGCGTCATCGACTATTCGATTCATTTCTTCGCCGACCGCTTCCGCGATCCGGCGCGCTGGACGCCGGTCGAGGCCGCGCAGCATGTCGGGCCGGCGATCCTGCTGGGATTGACGACGACATTGATCGGCTACGTCGTGCTGGCCATCGTGCCGTTTCCGGGCCTCAAGCAGATCGCCGTGTTCTGCATGGTCGGGCTCGTCGTCGGCTGCGGTAGCGTGCTGTGTCTGTATCCGGTGCTGGCGCAGACGAAGCGCAAACGCCTGCCGCGACTCGGTACGCGTCTGGGCGGCGCGCTCGATCGCTTCCTGCAGCGCTGGCGCTGGACCACGCCGAAGTTCGCGGTGCTGGCCGTGCTCGCCATCGGCGTGGCTTTCGGCATCGCGCGACTGCAGGTGCAGGACGACGTGAAGGCGCTGCAGCAGTCGCCGGCTGAACTGGTGCGTGATGAGCAGCGCGTGCGCGAGCTGCTGGGCAGCGGCATCGAGACACGCTTCTTCCTGGTGTCGGGCGACTCGGCGCAGGCGGTGCTGGAAGCCGAGGAACGACTGTCGCAGGTACTGGATCGGTTCGTCGCCGATCGCACCATCGCGTCCTATCAGTCGGTGAGCAACAGCCTGTCGTCGCAGGCGCGACAGCAGCGCAATCGCGAACTGCTGGCGCAGCAGGTCTATGCGCCCGGTGCACTGTTCGATCAGGTGATGAATGCCTTCGGTTTCTCCGCCGCAGCGATGGAGCGGCGCCGCACCGAGTTCGACGCGGCGACGACACCGCTGGGTGTCGAGGAATGGCTGAACAGTTCTGCCTCGCAGGGCCTGCGGCATCTGTGGCTGGGGCAGGTGGGTGCGCGCTACGCCAGCATCGTCACATTGGGCGGCATCAATGACGTGCCGGCGCTTGCAGCGCTCGAACTGCCGGGTGTGCGCCTGATCGACCGCGTCGCCGAAACCAGCGGCATTCTCAGCCGCTATCGCCACACCATGACGCTGCTGCTGGCCGTGATCTATGCAGTCGCGGGCGCGGTGCTGCTGATCCGCTTCGGCTGGCGCGATGCGCCGCGCATGCTGCTGCCCTCGGTCGCCGCGACGCTGACGACGCTCGGCCTGTTCGGCTGGCTGGGCGTGCCCTTCAATCTGTTCACGCTGCTGGCGCTGTGGCTGGTGCTCGGGCTCGGCATCGACTACGGAATTTTCCTGCGCCACGGCCGCGACCATCGCCCGACGGCGATTCTCAGCGTCACGCTTTCCGCGTGCACGACGCTGATCGCCTTCGGTCTGCTGGGTCTGAGCGCGACGCCGTTCATCCGCACCATCGGTCTCACGTTGTTGTGTGCGATCACGCTGTCGTGGTCGTTCGTGTTGCTCAGTTGTCTTACCCGGTTCACATCGCGCGCGGCGCGAGAAGAGAAAGCGATTCCATGACTGACGTATTGATCATCGGTGCGGGTCCGGCGGGCTCGATGGCGGCGGCGCTGCTGGCGCAGAAGGGTTATGAAGTGCTGGTGCTGGAGAAGCAGCGCTTTCCGCGCTTCTCCATCGGCGAGAGCCTGCTGGGCAACACCACGCAACTGCTGGATGAAGCCGGCATGCTGGATGCGGTGATCGAAGCCGGCTTCCAGTTCAAGAACGGCGCGGCCTTCGCGCACGGCCAGCGCTACTCCGAGTTCAACTTCGCCGACAAGGCGTCGACCGGTCATGCGTTCGCCTTCCAGGTGCAGCGTGCGCGCTTCGATCAGGTGCTGGCCGGCGAAGCCGTGCGTTTCGGCGCGCAGGTCCGCTACGAAACCGCGATCACCGCCATCGATGTGTCGGGCGAGCGGCCGGTGGTCACGAGTGCGGCCGGCGATGAGGTCGTCACGCATCGGCCACGCTTCGTGCTGGATGCCAGCGGCTTCGGCCGCACCTTGCCGCGTTTGCTCGATCTGGATCGACCCTCGGACCTGGTGCAGCGCGCCGCGCTGTTCGTGCACGTGAAGGACAACATTCCTGCCGGCGCCTTCGACCGCCAGAAAATCCGCGTCGGTGTGCATCCGACCGACAAGGATGTCTGGTCGTGGCTGATTCCGTTCTCCGACGGCACGGCGTCGATGGGCATCGTCGCCACGCCGGAGCATCACGCGCAGTTCAAGGGCACGCTCGATGAGCGCATGTGGCAGCTCGTCGCCGACGAGCCGATGCTGGCGGCGCTGCTCAAGGACGCGGTGGTGACGCGTCCGGCGGCCGAACTCTCCGGCTATTCCGCCAAGGTCAGCCGCATGCACGGCCCGGGCTTCGCGCTGCTGGGCAACGCGGCGGAATTTCTCGATCCGGTGTTTTCCTCGGGCGTCACACTGGCGATGCAGTCGGCCAAGCTCGCCAGCGGCCTGCTCGACCGCCAGTTGCGCGGCGAAACGACCGACTGGCAGACACAGTTCGCCGAGCCGCTGTCGTATGGCGTGGAAACCTTCCGCACCTTCGTCACCGGCTGGTACGGCGGCGCGCTGCAGGACGTGATTTTCGCCGAGCACAAGGATCCGGGCATCCGCCGCATGATCTGTTCGGTGCTGGCGGGCTATGCCTGGGATCCGCAGAACCCGTACACCGGACCGCAATCCAGTCGCCGGCTGCGTGCGCTGGCGGAGACGATTCGGGCAGGACGATGAAGGCAGTCGTCGTCATCCTCGCGGCATTGCTGCTCACGGCCTGCGCCAGCACGCCGACCGCGCCTGCGCCGTCGCGACCGCTGGTGTCGCCGGCAACGCTCGGCAGCGAACGCGCAGTGAATCAGATCGTGCGCGGAGCGATCGGCGCGCGCGAGATGACGATCAACTGCGTCGTCACCGTGAAGGACGGCACGATGACGGTCGTCGGCTTGAGCGCGATGGGCGTGCGACTGTTCACCCTGCGTTACGACGGCACGACGGTGCAGGCCGAGAAGGGCCTGCCGACACCGGAGCAACTGACGCCGGAACGTCTGCTCGCCGATCTGCAGCTCGTGTTCTGGCCGCTCGCGAGCCTGCAGAAACCGCTGCAGGACGCCGGCTGGCAAGTCAGCGAACCCGCCACAGGCACACGTCGCCTGCGTCGCGGCGATCTTCTGGTTGCGGAAGCGCACTACGCCGATCAGGATCCCTGGGCGGGACGCAGCTGGCTCGTGAACTTCGAGTACGGCTACTCGCTGCAGATCGACAGCAAGGCGCTGTAACCGATGTCTTCCGCACCCGCGCTCACCATTGCCAGCATCCTGCCGCACGCAGGCCGGATGCTGCTGCTCGACGAACTGCTGGATCACGGTCCCGAACACGTGACCTGTGCCGTGACCATCAGCAACGACACGATGTTCTGCGATGCCATCAACGGCGTACCCGCCTGGGTCGGCCTCGAATACATGGCGCAGACGGTGTGCGCCTATTCAGGCATCGACGAAGTACGCGCCGGACTCAAGCCGAGCATCGGCCTGCTGCTGGGTTCGCGCCGCTACCAATCACAGTTGGAATGGTTCGCGCTCGGCATCACGCTGCACATCCGCGCCGACCTGCTGCTACGCGACGAGAACGACCTCGTCGCTTTTCAGTGCAGCATCCACGACGGCGATCGTCTGCTCGCCCGCGGCGACGTGAAGGCATATCGTCCCAAGGATGTGCTGGCCGTCGTGCGTGGCGAGCGGATATGAAGCGCTCTTCCTGTAGGTCAGGCTTTAGCCTGACTCCTGAAGAAGCCGGCTAAAGCCGGCTCCACAGTCAGAAGAAATCCATGACTACAGACACGACACGCAGCATTCTCGTCACCGGCTCCAGCCGCGGCATTGGTCGCGCCATCGCCGAGCGCCTGGCCGCGAGCGGTTTCCAGGTCGTTGTGCATTGCCGCGGCAACATCGCAGCAGCCGGGGAAGTGTGCGCTGCGATCACGGCCAGCGGTGGACTGCGGCCGCGCGTGCTGCAGTTCGACATCGCCGATCGTGCCGCATGCGCTGCAGCGATCACCGCCGACATGGACGCTCACGGCGCCTACTACGGCATCGTCTGCAACGCCGGCCTCGCGCGCGATGGCGCTTTTCCCGCGCTCAGCGACGAAGACTGGGACGCCGTGCTGAGAACCAATCTGGACGGTTTCTACAATGTGCTGCACCCCGCGATCATGCCCATGATCCGGCGGCGGGCGCCGGGGCGGATCGTGACGCTGTCGTCCGTGTCGGGCGTGATGGGCAACCGCGGACAGGTGAATTACAGCGCTTCCAAGGCGGGTATCATCGGCGCCACCAAGGCACTGGCGGTCGAACTGGCGAGCCGCAGGATCACGGTCAACTGCGTCGCCCCCGGACTCATCCGGACCGACATGATGAACGACGCACCCGTGGAGGAAGTGCTCAAGGCAGTGCCGCTGGGACGGGTCGGAGAACCTGGTGAAGTCGCGGCAGTGGTCAATTTTCTGATGTCGGACGAGGCGGCGTACGTCACGCGCCAGGTCATCGGCGTCAACGGCGGAATGGCTTGAACAATTCCCTGAACAATTCGATGAGCGGATCAGTGAAACGGGTCGTCGTCACGGGCTTCGGCGGCATCACCGCGCTCGGTCACGACTGGCCGACGATCGAGAAGGCATTGCGCGCCAACGTCAGCGGCGTCGCGCGCATGCATGAATGGGATCGCTACACCGATCTCAACACGCGCCTGGGCGGCCCGGTGCCGCCGTTCCAGCTGCCGCCGCAATACACGCGCAAGGTCACGCGCACGATGGGACGAGTCGCATTGCTGGCGACGCGCGCAACGGAAATGGCGTTGGAGGATGCCGGCCTGATCGGCGATCCGGTCATCGGCAGCGGCGCGATGGGCGTCGCCTACGGTTCATGCACCGGCAGCACCGATGCCATCCGCGAATTCGGCTCCATGATCGAAACCGGCGATGTCAGCGGCATCAACGCCACGACCTACCTGCGACTGATGCCGCACACGGCCGCCGCGAACATCGGTGTGTACTTCGGCATCAAGGGCCGCGTCATTCCCGCCTGCAGCGCCTGCACGTCCGGCAGCCAGAGCATCGGCTACGCCTACGAGGCGATCCGCTTCAATCGCTCGACGCTCATGGTCGCCGGCGGCGCCGAAGAACTCTGCGCCAGCGAGGCCGCGGTGTTCGACACGCTCTACGCCACCAGCACGCGCAACGACACGCCGAGCGAAACACCGAGCCCGTTCGATCGCGACCGCGACGGACTCGTCATCGGCGAAGGCGCCTGCACGCTGGTGCTGGAAGAACTCGAACACGCGAAGGCGCGCGGCGCGACGATCTATGCAGAAATCGTCGGCTTCGGCAGCAACTCCGACGGCGATCATCCGACGCATCCGAACACGAACACCATGGAAGTCGCGATGCGCCTGTCGCTGCAGGATGCAGGCCTGTCGCCTGACGCCATCGGCTATGTGAATGCACACGCCACCGCGACCGAGCAGGGCGACATCGCCGAGACGCATGCGATGCAGCGCCTGTTCGGCAGCCGCACGCCGGTGAGTTCGGTGAAGGGCCATCTCGGCCACACGCTCGGCGCCTGCGGCGCGATCGAAAGCTGGTTCACGATCCAGATGATGCGCGGCGGCTGGTTCATGCCGACCCTGAACCTGAAGAACGTCGACGAACGCTGCGGCGAACTCGACTACGTGATGAACGGCGGCCGTCACCTCGATGTCGAATACGCGATGAAGAACAACTTCGCCTTCGGCGGGGTGAACACGTCGTTGATCTTCCGGCGCTGGAAGGGCTGAGAGTTCTTCTTGCTGTAGGTCAGGCTTCAGCCTGACTGTTTTCAGGCCGGCTAAAGCCGGCCCCACAGGAAGAAGGGATTCCCGCTATCCCGCCAGCAGCTTCGACAGTCCGTCGAGTTCCTGCGCCACGCATCCCTGCACGAAGGCGTGCAACAGCACGCGGTCGAAGTCGCTCTGCGGTTCAAGCACCAGACCATGGAAATGAACCTGTGGATGCTGCGGATCGGCCGCGCCCAGCGCGCGGACGACGGTGGCGTCGACCGTCAGTTCGTGCGACTTGTCGAGCACGGTGATCCTGAAGGTCAACCGCAATCGTTGTGACTCGCCCAGCGCGACCGACGCATCGACACCGATGCGCAGGCCCGTGCTGCTCAGATCGACGATGACCGCTTCGCTCGGTGCGTCCAGTTGCAACGTCGCCGCCAGACACACGGCGACGCGTTGTCCCTTGCGGATGTGGCGCATCTCCACCTGGGCGGGCACGTCGACATGAAAATAGGGATAGGGATCGAACAGCACTTTCTCGACGATGCCGCTGAAGCGCACGGCGGCAGTGGCGTAGAACGTGCGGAACAGCCAGGTCTGCCCCTTGTCGATGGCGACGTAGTGGCGGTCGTCGCGGATCGGCGCCGTCATGATGAGGCTGCGGCGCTCGCCGATGCCGATGACGCGGCACGCGTAGCTCTCGCTGCGCTCGTCGCGCGAAATACGAAATCCCCAGCGCGATCCCGCGGGCATGCGCGAGTACTGCGTCCACAACTGATGCAGCGGCGCGGGGGCGGTGTCTGCGGCCGTGTCGGCCGCCTGCGAGGCACTGTCGTGTTCGTCGACCAGCGCCATCAGGCCATTGCGCAGCAGGGCTTCGCGCATCCAGTCCGTGACGATCTGGCCCTTCGCGGCGAGCAGCAGGTTGCGGTTCGGATCGAACACGGAAAAAGGCAGCGGCTTGCCGCTGACGATCTCGTTTTTGTCGAGCGCGATTTTCCGCGCCGGTGACTGCTTCACGGTTGTATCCCCCCGAGTCGATGACCTCGGCCGTGTACCTGTCCTGTCTGCAACGGCCCCGTCGACGCGGACTTGATGCGTCTCCCTCACCTGGAAAAGTGACCTGATCCACAGTTGCGGGAATCGGCGCCCTCGATCGGGGGCCGGCGGTCGGGCCGTTCGCCGGTGCTACACTGCGGCCCGCGCGAGGGTGCCCCGCCATCGCGATCACCCAACGACGCCTCATCATGCAGCCGATGCCGGAGAAGACCATTGCAGAAGACTCGTCGCTGAGCCTGCTGCAGAAGATCCTGTTGACGACGGACGGCACGGTCACGCAACTGCTCGAACTCTTCACCGGCGAAAAGATCAGCGTCCAAAAGCTCGAACATGCCCTGGTCGCAGGCGGTCCGCCGCTGCTGGCCGTGCCGGCGACGGAACCGGTGCTCAGCCGCAAGATTCTTCTGCGCGGAACGCGGCCCTGGATGTACGCGCATTCGTTCCTGGTGCCGTCGCGACTGCCGCGGGGAATGCAGGCAGCCATGCTGCAGACCGATACGCCGATGGGCCAGCTGTGGAAGGCGGCGAGGCTCGAAACCCATCGCGAGATCGTCGATTTCCATCGCGAGGACGATGCCGGACTCGCGGCGCTGTTCGATTGCGACGGGCCATTGCTGTCGCGCAGCTACCTGATCCATGCCAGCGGCGCGCCGATGGGGCTCATCGTCGAGAAATTTCCCGCGGCCTGGTTCCTGCGGGACCGGCCTGGCGTCTTTCTGTAGGTCAGGCTTCAGCCTGACTGTTTTCAGGCCGGCTGAAGCCGGCCCCACAGGGAGGGAAGGCAGTGACGGGCGCTGCCGCCCGGAAACAGCTGGTATACACTGCGCGCCCCCCGGCGGGCGCCGCGGCGTTCAACGGGCAAGTGAGGAGCTTGAGGGAGCCATGAAGATTCGAACGATGACGACGGCGGCATTGGCCGCCATTCTCGTGTTCAGCGTCGCGCAGGCCCGCGACACGCGACTGAAGCTGCCCCTCAAGGATGCGCTGGAAACCGTCGACGCCAGGGACAAGCTGGGTACCGACGTGAAGTTCTTCTTCGGCTCGCAGGCAACGCCCGCCGTCGTGCAGAAGTTGGGCACCTATACGTCCAACAAGAAGACCAACTTCGCCAACAAGTCGGACAAGGAAGGCTGCGAATGGGCATTCCTGTCGGCGATGATTTCCCTGAAGGAACGCGCCCTGGCCGAAGGCGGCAATGCCGTCATCAACATCGAGAGCTATTACAAAAAGAACCAGTTCTCGAGCGAAACCGAATATGAGTGCGGCGCCGGCGCCATCATTGGCGGCGTGGCTCTGCGCGGTACTGTCGTCAAGCTGTAAATTCATCGCTGTCCGCAGCGTGCCGCGCAGACTGCGGCCCGCTATCCGATTGCGTCCGGAGCGTTCATGTCCGTGAAGATTGCCGTGCTGAAAGAAACCCGCGCCAACGAGCGACGGGTCGCAATGGTCCCGGCCGTTGCCGAGAAACTCATCAAGCTGGGTGCGCAGATCGGCATCCAGAGCGGTGCGGGCGAGGCCGTGAAGCTCGCGGACGCGGCGTTCAGGAACGTCGGGTTCGAGCCGGATCCGCGCAAGCTGGTGAGCGAAGCCGACATCGTGCTGGCCGTGCAGCCGCCGGACATCGAGATCGTTCGCGCCATGAAAGAAGGCGCGATCCTCATTGCTTTCGTCTATGCGCACAAGGAAGTCGAACTGACCAAGCTGCTGCGCGATCGCAGGATCACCTGCTTCGCGATGGAACTCGTGCCGCGTATCACGCGCGCGCAGGCGATGGATGCACTGTCGAGTCAGGCCGCGCTCGCCGGCTACTACGCGGTGCTGCTCGGTGCGACCAACATCGCGCGCATGCTGCCGATGATGACCACCGCGGTGGGTTCGATCCGTCCGCAGCGTGCGCTGGTGATGGGGCTCGGCGTTGCCGGCCTGCAGGCACTGGCGACCGCGCGTCGTCTCGGCGCCATGACCGAAGGCTATGACGTGCGTCCGGAGACGAAGGAACAGGCCGAATCGCTCGGCGCCAAGTTCGTCGATACCGGCGTCGATGCACGCGGTGCCGGCGGTTACGCGCGCGAGCTGACGCAGGAAGAGAAGGACAAGGTCGCCGCCGTCGTCACCAAGCACATCCAGCAGGCCGACGTCATCATCACCACCGCGTCGATCCCCGGCCGCCCTTCGCCCAAGCTGATCAGCAAGGCGCAGGTCGATGGCATGAAGGCCGGCGCCGTGATCGTCGATCTCGCCGCCGAAGGCGGCGGCAACTGTGAGTACACGAAGCCGGGCGAAACCGTGCAGGTCGGCCAGGTGACGATCGTCGGCCCGCTCAACGTACCGAGCATGCTCGGCGAACACGCCAGCGAACTGTATGCGAAGAACCAGTTCAACCTGATCGAGCTGTTCCTCAGGGACAAGGCGATCAACCTCGACTGGAACGACGAAGTGCTGGCGAAGACCGCGCTGACGCACGCGGGCGAGATCAAGAACGAGGCCGCGAAGAAGGCGGTCGAGGGCTGAAGAAGATTAAGGGCCGCAAAAAGGCGCAAAGGCACGCAAAACAGGAAATCGACAGCTTTTCTATTTGAGTTCTTTTGCGCCTTTTTGCGGCAATTCTCCGATCTGACGAGATGAAAACATGGACCTGACGACGACACTCACGGGCTTCGTGGCCCTCTACATCTTCATGCTCGCAGCCTTCACCGGCTACGAGATCATCGGCCGCGTGCCGGCGATCCTGCACACGCCGCTGATGTCGGGATCGAACTTCGTGCACGGCATCGTCGTGGTCGGCGCGATGTATGCGCTGCTGAACGCAACGACGACGACGGAGCAGGTCATCGGCTTTCTCGGCGTGCTGCTCGGCGCGGGCAACGCCGCCGGCGGCTACGTCGTGACCGAGCGCATGCTGGAAATGTTCAAGCCGAGCGACAAGAAGAAGCCGGGCGAGGAAGCGAAGAAGTGAATCCCCAACTCATCATCGATACCAGCTACATCGCTGCGGCGTTCCTGTTCATCTACGGGCTGAAGCGCATGTCCTCGCCGGTGACGGCGCGGTCGGGCATCGTCGTCGCCGGCGTCGGCATGCTGGTCGCAACGCTGGCCAGCTTCCTGTACGTGTTCGGCATCAATGAAGCTGCGCAGCCGCACCTGACGACCAACATTGCGCTCGCTGCGACTGCACTCGGCGTCGGCACGCTGTGGGCCTGGTGGAGCGGCAAGCGCGTCGCCATGACGGCGATGCCGCAGATGGTCGCGCTGTACAACGGCATGGGCGGCGGTGCGGCGGCGGCGATCGCGGCAGTCGAACTGCTGCGTCCGGGCGCCGAGCATCAGACGGTGCCGCTGGTCGTCACCATCATCGGCGCGCTGATCGGTTCGATCTCGCTGTCGGGCTCGCTGATCGCGTGGGCCAAGCTCGACGGCAAGATCAACGGCACGTGGCGCATCAAGGGCCAGCAGGTGCTGAACGGTGCGCTGTTCCTGATCACGCTGGGTCTGGGACTCTTCATCGTCTTCGCCGAACACGGCCATGCCTCGCCGCAGGTCGTCGCCGTGTTCTTCGGTCTCGCGCTCGTCTTCGGCGTGCTCATGACCATGCCGATCGGCGGCGCCGACATGCCGGTCGTGATCTCGCTCTACAACGCCTTCACCGGACTCGCTGTGGGCTTCGAAGGCTATGTGCTGCAGAACCCGGCGCTGATGATCGCCGGCATGGTGGTCGGTTCGGCCGGCACGCTGCTGACGCTTTTGATGGCGAAGGCCATGAACCGCAGCGTCTCGAACGTGATCTTCAGCAACTTCGGCGCGACGGGCGACGAACAGCAGGGCGAGATCAAGGGATCGATGAAGCCTGCCGAAGCCGGCGATGCCGCCGTGAACATGCGCTATGCGTCGAAGGTGATCATTGCGCCGGGCTATGGCCTCGCGGTGGCGCAGGCGCAGCACAAGCTGTACGAGTTCGTGAAGCTGCTGACCGATGCCGGCGTCGAAGTGAAGTTCGCGATTCATCCGGTTGCCGGTCGCATGCCCGGCCACATGAACGTGCTGCTGGCCGAAGCCGGCGTGCCCTACGACATGATCTACGACCTGGAAGACATCAACGGCGAGTTCAAGGACGCCGACGTCGCCATCGTCATCGGCGCCAACGACACCGTGAATCCGGCCGCCCGGACCAACAAGTCCTCGCCGATCTACGGCATGCCGATCCTCAACGTCGACCAGGCCAGGCAGGTCTACGTCATCAAGCGCGGCCAGGGCAAGGGCTACTCCGGCGTCGAGAACGAGCTCTTTTTCGCCGACAACACCAACATGGTGTACGGCGACGCCCAGAAGGTGATGGTGGAGATGATCCAGGCGGTGAAGTCGCTGGAGGGCGGACACTGAGGGAGAGGCGCGAGCCTCGAAGTCGCAGGCGAAGAATGCTTCAAGGAAGAAGCCATGAGCGAGAAGCCCGTCAAACTGGCAGATCGGGCGCGACATCCTGATGCGACAGGCCGAGCAGGGCTGGGGTGCGAAGGTCATCGAACGACTTTCGCAGGATCTGCGCACGGCCTTTCCGGAAATGAAGGGTTTTTCCCAGCGCAACCTCAAGTACATGCGCGCTTTTGCGGAGGCATGGCCGGACGGACAATTCGTGCAAGAGGTGCTTGCACAATTGCCGTGGTATCACCAGTTGGCGCTGCTGGGCAAACTGCCGGGCCCGGAAACCCGCAAGTGGTATGCGGCCAAGGCCATCGAGCACAACTGGTCGCGCACGCAAGACAATCCCACCATCGGCATGGTGTCGTGCCGGGCCAAGAACAAGGTAGTCGCCGAATACGCGCTGCGCGACGTGAACAAACCGCTCGGCGTTTCGGAATACCAACTCGTGGAGTCGCTGCCGGCGGAATTGCAGTCCAGCCTGCCCAGCATCGAGCAGATCGAGCGGGAACTGAGCGGCAGCGAAGAAGACGGAGGAACGGAAGAATGACCGGCGCCAACAATCGGCGCACTGCCCCTCCGCCAGTCTGCGGAAGGGACGGGTGGAGGGCGTTGCCAAAGACCCCGTTGTCCCGACCCCACACCTGCCGCCTTTCCCCTTCCTCCAGAACCACTTGCCCCGTTGAATATTTCCATATTGGTCGCGTATCTTTGGCCGCGAGTCGCTACTGAAGGCCGGGTCAAAGTAGGGCCGGGCCGTACTGATTCTTAAGTCGTGCAACACCCGTACAACTTGAATCAAGAGATCCTGCGCACAGATGTGTCAGGTATGCCCCTGGAATGGATCGATTACAGGGACGCGGTACGGCTGTATCACACGGAACAGGTGGCCTACACCTGCGGCACGCAGCTCTACACGCTGTACGGCGGCACCAACGCCCGCACGGGATTGCAGACCACCGTCGAAGTGAACTCGATCATCGCGACGATCGGTCACACGCATAACCCCGGCAACCTGCGCCAGGACTACACCCCGCCGCTGAACAACCAGACCCTGTTCAAGCGCGACGCGCATCTGTGCCTGTATTGCGGCCAGCGTTTTCCGGCGAACCAGCTCTCTCGCGATCACGTCCGCCCCTTGAGTCAGGGTGGACGCGACAAGTGGACCAATGTCGTCACGGCCTGCCGGCGCTGCAACAACCTCAAGGCGTCGAAGACGCCGGAGCAGGCGGGCCTGCAGCTCATCGCCGTGCCGTTCACGCCGACCTATGCCGAATACATCTACCTGAAGAGCCGGCGCGTGCTGGCCGACCAGATGGAATACCTGCTCGCGCACTTCCCGCGTTCGAGCCCGCTGCACGCGCGTCTGAAGCAGCACGGCATCCTGCAGTAGCGGATCGCGGGTCACGGCGGGTGCGGAATGGTGTAACGTCCGCGCCAGGTTTCTTCGAGTAGCGTCGCGTTGGTTTCAGTTGCACCCCTGTCGTCGCCGGGCCGCTATCCCTCCAGCGACTCGCTGTTCCTGATCGACGCGTCGATCTTCGTCTTCCGCGCCTGGCATTCGGTGCCGAACAACGTCGTCGACTTCGACGGCAATCCCGTCAATGCCATGCACGGCTTCGCGCGCTTCCTCGGCGATCTGCTCGAACAGGTGCGCCCCGGCCACATCGCCGTGGCCTTCGACGAGCGTACGGCGAACTCCTTCCGCAGCCTGCTGTATCCGCCCTACAAGGCGAATCGCGAACCGGCGCCTCTCGAACTGAAGCGCCAATTCCTGCTGTGCCGGCAGGTGTGCCGCGCCATGGGCATCGCTAGCTTCTGCGGCGGCGACTACGAGGCCGACGACATCATCGGCACGCTCGCGACCCAGGCGCGTGCGAGTGCCAAGCCCGTGGTGATCGTCTCGCGCGACAAGGATCTGACGCAGCTCGTACGCCACGGCGACGAGTACTGGGACTACCTCGACGATCGCCGCTATCGCTACGCCGACATTGCCGAACGTTTCGGCGTCGTGCCCGAGCGCATGGCCTGCTTCCTGGCATTGATGGGCGATGCGGTCGACAACATTCCCGGCGTGCCCGGCATCGGCCGCAAGACGGCGTCGATGCTGTTCCGTCACTACGAATCGGTGTCCCAGCTCTACGACAATCTCGACAGCGTGCTGCGACTCAAGCTGCGTAACGCCGGCTTCGTCTGCGGCCAGCTGCGCGATCACCGCGATTCGGTCTTTCTCGCGCGCAAGCTCACCGGCATCGCCTGCGACATTCCATTGCAGGTGACGCTGCACGACCTGCGCCGGCGTCGTCCGAATCTCGACGCGCTGCATCGCCTGTACGATTCCGTCGGTTTCGGCCGGCTGCTGCGCAACCAGGCCGAGCGCATCGCTGCGCTGCAGTAGGAGCCTTGCTGTGGGGCCGGCTTCAGCCGGCCTCTTTCAGAGTCAGGCTGAAGCCTGACCCACAGCCGGAGTATTGACAACGCTTTCGACGAGACCGTTATATCTGCGGCATGAGCGGGTCACCTGCAGCCACCCCTGCCGATCTTCGAATCACCTCGCGCGCACTGCCTGTTCGCGAGCACGCGAACACCGCGCGCTGGTGGCACGGCGGCGATCCGGTCGCGACGGCGTGGTTCAACGCCCTGTCCGTGACGTTTCCGCAAGGGGAGACGTTCTTCATCGAGTCGGTGCGGCGTTATCGCGATGAGGTCGGGTCCGGGCTCGGGGAACAGATCAACGCCTTCGTCCAGCAGGAGGCCATGCACACGCGCGAGCATGTCGCCTTCAATAAATTGATCAGGCAGGCGGGCTACAGCACCGCACGCATGGACGAACACACGCGCAAGCGGCTGGATATCGCGCGCTCCCGTCATCCGATCGGCCAGCTGGCCATGACGGTCGCGCTGGAGCATTTCACGGCGATCCTGGCGCATGCGCTGCTGACCGATGCCGATCCGCTTCCCGGAGCGCCGCCGGACGTGCTCAAGCTGTGGCAATGGCACGCCATCGAAGAGATCGAACACAAGAGCGTCGCCTATGACACCTACGTGGCGGCCACCAAGAACCTGTCCGCGGCGCGATGCTATTTCATCCGCTGCAAGGTGATGCTCCTCGTGAGCCTGCTGTTCTGGAAAGCGAACTTTCGCCACATGGCCGACTTCTGCCGCCAGGATGGGATGAATTCGGCCGGCACCTGGTGGCGCGTCGCGAAGTACCTGCTGGGCCGGCCCGGCATCGTGCGCAAGATATTCCGCCCCTATCTCAGCTTCTACCGGCCCGGCTTCCATCCCTGGGATCACGACGACCGGGCACTGATCGCGCGAGTCGAGCAAAGCCTGGTGGCGTGATCAGGTACGGACCCCGTCCCGAAGGAATCGCTGCCGCCAGTTTCTCCCGGAATCCACCAGAAATTCGCTGCCCGCGCACTGGCGGGACACGCACGATCTGCCCGGTACCAGCCGCAGGAGAAGGATCGTGTGCAGGCTTGCGTGGATCGTCGTGGTCGGTGGCTTTTCGTTGACGGGTTCGGTGCTGGCGGCCGAGCGTCCCATCTATCGTTGCGAAACCGCCGCGGGTGTCGTGTTTGCGGACCGGCCCTGCGGACCGGACAGCGAACCCTATTCGCCCGATCTCGATTCGGTCAGCGTAATGACCACCGTGCCCGCGCAGCCGGTCACGACCAGGGCTGCGTCCTCGCCGCGGCGGACAGCCATCGAGGCGAAGGACACCCGGGCGGAAGCCTGCGCCCGCATCGACCAGTCACTGCGCAAGATCGCCTCGACGATGCGGGCCGGCTACTCGGCCAGGCAGGGCGAGCGGCTCAAGGAACGCAAGCGCGACCTGGAAACGCAGCGCCGGGCGCGACGCTGCTGATTCCGGTGACTGGTCAATGGGCGGCGCATCTCCCCTCCGCCCGTTCCCTGAGCGCATAATCGCCGCAGCTCCGGCGAGCGCCGGGCCCCACATACTTTCAACAACACCAGTCTTCGGGGGATGCAGCCATGCGTATCGAGTGCGCGTCAAGGATGGCGGTACGAATCCTTTCCTTGCTGATGCTTGCTGTCACGGTGCCGATCGGCGTTTACGCGCAGGGCAGCAAGACCGGCGACGAACTGCTGGCGCAGGCGCAGGCCGCGTTGTCCAAGGGCAAGCCCGAGGAAGCCGTGTCGATCCTGCGCAAGGCCATCGATGCGGAGCCGAACCGTGCCGACCTGTACCTGCTGCGCTCCCGGGCGCGCGATTCGTCGGGCAAGTTCGACGCCGCGCTCGAGGACGCGAGCAAATACGTCGAGCTGGCGCCGAACGATTCGCTGGGCTATCTCAACCGCGCGCGCGTCTACCTGTCGCTCGAGAAGAAGGACAAGGCGCTCGAGGATGCCAACAAGGCCATCGCGCTCGCGCCGCAGGATCCGGACGGCTACTACCGTCGCGCGGACATCTACAACGAGATGGGCAAGGAAGCCGAAGCCAGGGCCGATGAGGCGAAGGCTGACGAGCTGGACAAGTAAAGAGCACTGCCAATCCGATGACCTTCGTCTATTGTCCGAAATGCGCGGCGCCGCTGGTGGATTCGACCGTCGATCGCGAGCCGCGCCGCGTCTGTTCGCGCCCCTGCGGGTTCATTTATTACGACAATCCCACGCCGGTGGTGGCCGCCGTCGTCGAGCACGAGGGCAGGATCGTTCTTGCCCACAATCGTGCCTGGCCGAGCCGGAGCTTCTTCGGCCTGATCACCGGGTTTCTGGAACAGCGCGAAAGCCCGGCGCAATGCGCGATCCGCGAGGTCAAGGAAGAACTGAACCTCGACGCCGCCGCGGAACCGACGCTCATCGGCGTCTATCCCTTCGAGCGCATGAACCAGGTCATCATCGCCTACCACGTGCTCGCGTCAGGCACGGTCGCGCTCAACGAAGAACTCGATGATCACCGGCACGTGCCGTTCGACGAATGTTTCTACTGGCCGGCCGGAACGGGATTCGCGCTGCGCGACTGGTTGCGCAGCAAGGGATATGAGCCGGCGATGGTCGAGTTGCGAAGATAAGCGAGGAGGGCCGCTGCTTTTTCTTGCTGTAGGTCAGGCTTTCCCGCGGGATTTCCTTCGGTCACAGCCTGACTCTGACAAAGAGGCCGGCTGAAGCCGGCCCCACAAAAAGGTTACCGCAGCACTTCCCGAGCGCGATGGCCGCAGCGAAAATGTTCCTGGAGAGGATCATCGATGTCTCCGGCGAATTGGAAGGTCGCAAGCCTGGCGTATCGCCCCGTCAGGATTTGTCGGGCTCCGGGAAAAACGCCAGTGATGCCCGGGCGCGTATGCGGCGATCACCGATTTCGCGCGCAACTGTGTGGCAACGATCCGTTGTCGGCGTGCGAGAATTCGCGCCGGGAATCGTCGTGGAGTGCAACGTGTTATTGCGCGGTGAGGATGCCGTCGGGGCATTGCAGGAGTTCGGTTGTGCGTTGCTGACCCCCGTGCAGGTCGAGCATCAACTGCACTCGCCGGCTCGTGCCCTGGACGAACTCGGCCGCTTCTGGGAACGCCTGCCGCGCGACACGTATCTGCGCGACGGCGGACGCTATCGTTACCGTCGCCACAGCTGCTTCGTCTACGAGACGTCGAGCGGCCGGCTCGAACAGGCGCCGCATCGCGCGCATTGGCAGCCAACCGACTACAACGCCCTGCACGGCGGCATGGAGCGCTGGTTCGAGCCCATCGAACCGGAGGTCGTGAACAACCCGGTCTGGCAGAAATTCCTCGCCGGGCTCGGTGCCGCGTTCACGCGAACCCGTCCCGTCGATCGCTGGTACATCGAAGCGCATCAGTTCCGGATCGACACGGCCGAGGGCATCGGTCGACCGACGCCCGAAGGCGCGCATCGCGACGGCGTGGACTACGTTGCCGTGACGCTCGTGCAGCGACACCAGGTCCGCGGCGGCGAAACGCGCGTGTTCGAAGCGCGGGGAACCGCCGGCGTGCGGTTTACGATGGTCGAACCCTGGACGACGCTGCTGCTCGATGACGCACGCGTGATTCATGAAACCACGCCGATCCAGCCGGAAGGCGCGGGCGGCGTGCGCGATACCCTGGTCCTGACGTATCGGGCGGGCGGGTTCCAGAGCCCGCCCCTGGCTGTGGGGCCGGCTTCAGCCGGCTTCTGAGGAGTCAGGCTGTGACCGAAGGAATCCCGCGGGAAAGCCTGACCTACAGGCCTCATCTGTCTGCAAAAGGAACCCCGGTACCCGCAGCAGAAACCGTTCACAATACCGCCCGCCATCCGCCATCTACCGCAACCGCCATGTCATTCGCCGCACGCCTGCAAGCCGCCATCGCCGCCCACAGCCCGCTGTGTGTCGGCATCGATCCCTCCGCATCGCTGCTGAAAAGCTGCGGATTGCCGGATTCCGCCGAAGGCGCATTCGAGTTCGGCAAGCGCGTGCTCGCAGCGGCGCAGTTCGAGTTGTCGATCATCAAGCCGCAGTCGGCGTTCTTCGAGCGCTTCGGCAGCGCAGGCTTTCGTGCCCTGGAGGAGCTGACGAAGCTGGCGCGCGCGCGCGAGGTGATGGTGCTGATCGATGGCAAGCGCGGCGACATCGACACGACGGCCGAGGCGTATGCAGAGGGTTATTTCTCGGCAGCGACGCCGCTGCGCGTCGATGCCGTCACCACGCATGCCTACCTGGGTTTCGCGGCGCTGGAGAAATTTCTGGCGATCGCCCTTCGCAACGAGGGCGGCGTGTTCGTGGTCGTGCGCTCATCGAATCCCGAAGGTCGCGATCTGCAGCTCGCGAAGCTGCCCAATGGCGAAACCGTCGCCGGCAACCTGTCGCGGCTCATCACCGAACGCAATCGCGCCTGGGGCGAAGGACTCGGTCCGATCGGCGCCGTCGTGGGCGCGACCTGCGACGATGCGGCGGAGACCGTTGCGGCCCTGCCGTCCGCCTTCATCCTTGCCCCGGGTGTCGGCGCGCAAGGGGCCACGATGCAGGACGTGCTGAAACGCATGCCGGCGGCGAAGGGTCGCGTACTGCCGAACGTTTCGCGCGCGATTCTTGCCAGCGGCACCTCGAGCGACGAGATCCGCCAGACCATCCGGAGCCTGCAGGAGCAGGCGCGCCAGCTCCTCTGAAGGAGAAACGATGCACTACCTGCTGTTCTACGAATTCGTGCCCGACTATCTCGAACGACGCGCCCAGTTCCGCACCGAGCACCTGAACCGCGCCTGGCAATCGGCGACCCGCGGCGAACTGCTGGCCGGCGGCGCGCTCGCCGAGCCCGCCGATGGCGGCGTGCTGTTCTTCAACTGCGATTCCGCTGCCGTGCCCGAACGCTTCGCCGCCGAAGATCCCTACGTGAAGAACGGGCTCGTCAAGCGCTGGTACGTACGGCGCTGGACCACGGTCGTCGGCGAACTCGCGGAGTCGCCTGTGCGGAGTTCATGAGGGAGTGACGAAAGTCACGAGGGTCACGGAAGTCACGAAGGTGCGCAATGCGTCGGCTGACTTCTGAAGCTCATCACCCTCGTGACTTTCGTGACCCTCGTGACTTTCGTCACTCCTTCGTTCTTTCCTACTTTCCGATCTCTTCCAACGCCCCCGGCATCCCCACCGCGAAACCCTGCGCATAGTCGACGCCGATGTCGCGCAGCTTGTCCATCACGGCCACGCTCTCCACGGATTCGGCGACGACCTTCTTGCCCATCGCGTGGCCGATGTCGGTGATGGAGCGCACCATCTCCAGATCGACCGGGTCGGTGATGATGTTGCCGACGAACAGGCCGTCGATCTTGAGGAAGTCGACGCTCAATGCCTTGAGATAGGCGAACGATGAAACGCCGCTGCCGAAGTCGTCGAGACTGAAGGCGCAGCCGAGTGCGCGCAGTCCCGAGATGAGCTGGTTGGCGCGCGAGAGATTGCCGATGGCCGCCGTCTCGGTGATCTCGAAGCCGATCTTGTGCGGCGATACATGCGATTCGCGCAACAGGCCGCGGATGAATTCGAGCAGTTGCGGATCGCCGAGCGAATCGCCCGACAGGTTCACGAACAACCGTGCGACGCGTTCGGCGCGCTGGCGGTTCGATGCCAGCCACTGCAGTGCCGCAGTGATGACCCAGCGATCCAGTCGTTGCGACAGGTTGTAGCGTTCGACGGATGGCAGGAACGCGCCCGGCGGCACGATGCGTCCCGATTCGTCGCGCATGCGCAGCAGCAGCTCGTAGTTGCGCACGCCGCCGATGTTGCTGGCGACGGGAACGATCGCCTGCGCTTCGAGGAAGAAGCGGTTTTCCGCCAGCGCCTGCTTCACGCGTGCGACCCACTGCATCTCGCCGTGGCGCTGCGCCGCGACGCTGTCGTCTTCGCGATAGACATGGATGCGATTGCGTCCCTGATCCTTCGCCGCGTAGCACGCCGCATCGGCCGCCTGCAGCAGCTGGGTGATGCGGCGGAATGCGCCGGTCACCGGTACGACGCCGATGCTGGCGCCGACCGAGAAGGTGCTGTTGCCCCAGACGAACTGGTGCTGCTCGACGGCGCGCAGCAGGCCCGTGGCAACGGCGGTCGCGTCCTCCAGCGAACAGTTGTGCAGCAGCAATCCGAATTCGTCGCCGCCGAGGCGCGCGAGCGTGTCGTTGCTGCGCACGCGCTCCTGCAGCGTCTGCGCGAGCTGCCGCAGCAGTTCGTCGCCGGCGACGTGGCCGCAGCTGTCGTTGATGACCTTGAACTGATCGAGATCCACGTAACACAGCGCATGCGCGGCGTTGTTCGACTGCGCGGTGTCCAGCGCGCTTTGCAGGCGCGACTCGAACTCGCGGCGATTGATCAGGCCGGTCAGCGCATCGTGGCTGGCCTCGTAGGAAAGCTGGCGCGAAAGTTCGTGCGCCTCGGTGATGTCGGTCAGGGTGCCTTCGTAATAGATGGTGCGTCCCTGTTCGTTGCGTACCGCGCGCGAGTTCTCCAGCACCACGATGCGCTTGCCGTCCTTGCGCCGCAGCACCAGCTCGGCATTGCGGATCTCGCCGGCCGCCGCCATGGCGCGCATCCAGTTGTCGCGATCCTCGGCATACATGTAGAGGTCGCGGGCGATGTTGAGTTCGAGCAGTTCGTCCTCGGCGGCATAGCCGAGCAGTCTGACCAGCGCCGGGTTGGCGGCCATGAAGTGGCCGTCGGGCGTCGTCTGGAAGACGCCGGCTACCACATTCTCATACAGCTCGCGATAGCGTGTTTCCGATGCCTTCAACGCGAGCAGGGTATGGGTACGCTCAGTCGCATAGCGCAGCGCCTTGCCGAGCAGATTGCTGACCACCTGCTGCTTGATGAGGTAGTCGAGCGCGCCCCGTTCGACGGCTTCGATGCCCAGGTCCTCATCGGCCTGGCCGACGAGCACGATGACGGGATAAGTATTCGCCTTCGGCTGCAATCGCAGGAACGTGGTGATGCCGAGGCTGTCGGGGAGATTCAGGTCGACCAGGATGACATCGAGATGTCCCTGCCGGATGCGGGCAAGGCCCTCGGCGAAGGTGCGCGCGACGTCGAGCTGGTACGGGCCGGAACGCAGTTCGGCGAGTTCCTCACGAATGAGTTGCTCGTCTTCCGGGTGAGCGTCGATCAACAGGACAGTCGTGGAGTCCATGTGGGGCGAAGATTACAGCGCCGAACGACAACAGGCGACAGGTGCGGGCACGGTTGCCCGCGACCCCTAGTCTTGTGGCGGCGATCATTGGTTAGAATCCTTTCATGACGTTACTTCGAGTCGCCGAGCCGCAGGAGGAGCGGGCCCAGCGTCTGGAACGTGAGTTCCAGGCCGTGCTCGATGCGGCAGTCGACGCGGTGGTGCTGTTCGATCACGAAGGGCGCATCGAACTGCTGAACCATGCGGGCGAACGCATGTTCGGCTACAAGGAAGAGGACGTCGTCGGGCTCAAGGTGAACATCCTGCTGCCCGAACCCTATCGTTCGCAGCACGACGACTATCTGCGGCAATACATCGAAGCCGGCGAGCCGCGCATCGTCGGCATCGGCCGCGAGCTGCTGGCGAAACGGCGCGACGGCAGCGAGTTCTCGGCGGAACTCGCCATCGGTCGCGTGCAGGGCACCGACCCGCCGCGCTTTGCCGGTTTCATTCGCGACATCACGGTACGGCGCAATGCCGAAGAGGCCCTGCGGCGCAGCGAAGCCCAGCTGACCATCGCGCAGGAGATCGCCAACCTCGGCAACTACGTGGTGCACTTCGATGGCCGCTTCGAGGACTACTGGTCGCCGCATCTGTACCGCGTGCTCGGCCGTCGCTACGGCGAGCGCTATATCGGCGTGTACGAATACCTCGAACCGATGGTGCACGCGGCCGACCGCACGCGCTGGCAGCAGATGCGCGCCGAACTCGCCGCCGGTGCGCGCACGGCCGACATCGAGTACCGCATCATTCATCCCGACGGGTCGCTGCGCTACGTCCATCACATCGCACAGACGACGTTCGGACCCGAAGGGCGTGCATTGCGGCAGGTCGGCACGCTGCACGACATCACCGATCGCCGCCGCGCCGAAGACGAAGCGCGCCAGATGCAGGATCGCATCGCCCACTTCGGCCGCATCTCGACCATGGGCGAAATGGCCGCGGGCATCGCGCACGAAGTGAACCAGCCGCTGACCGCCATCGCGACCTTCGCGCAGGCGTGTCAGCGTCTGATGGCGACGGGCGATGTGGAGATGAGCGAGATCAACTATGCGCTGGATCAGATCAGTACGCAGGCGCTGCGCGCGGGTGAAGTCATTCGCCGCCTGCGCAGCTTCGTCAAGAATCGCGAGGTGCGCCGCGAGCCGATCGAGGCCAATCGCCTGATCGAGGACGTGATGATGCTGGCGCAGACCGACGCCCATCATCACGGCGTGCGCCTGCGACTGGAGCCGTGCAGCGATCCGCCGTTCGTGAAGGCCGATGCCGTGCAGATCCAGCAGGTCATTCTCAACCTGGTACGCAACAGCATCGATGCCATGCAGGAGATCGCCGAGCCGCAGCGCGAGATCCTGCTGCGTACGCAGATCGATGCCGAAGGCGATGTCGAATTCATGGTCGCCGATCGGGGGGCGGGCGTCGTGGCCGCGGCGAGCGCAGAGCTGTTCAATCCTTTCTTCACCACCAAGCCCGGCGGCACCGGGCTGGGGCTGTCCATCAGCCGTTCGATCGTGCGTGCCCACGGCGGCAAGCTGTGGTGCAGCGCCAATCCGGGCGGCGGAGCACGTTTCTTTTTCACGTTGCCGGCAGCGCCGGCGCCAGCAGGGAGTTGAGCGATGAGGCCAAATTCAAATAACGCACGTCCGACCATTTTCGTGGTCGATGACGACTCAGCAGTGCGCGATGCACTGAAACTGCTGCTGCGCTCGGTCGGCCAGGCGGTCGAGACCTTCGGCTCGGGACAGGAATTCCTGGAGGCCTACAGCGAAGATCGTCCCGGCTGCCTGGTGCTTGACATCCGCATGCCAGGCATGTCGGGCCTGGAACTGCAGCAGAAACTCAACGAACGCCATTCGATCCTGCCGATCATTTTCATCACTGGTCACGGCGACGTGCCGATGGCGGTCGAAGCAATGCAGGCGGGCGCCGTCGACTTCATCCAGAAGCCGTTTCGCGATCAGGACCTGATCGATCGCATCAACCAGGCGCTGGAGAAGGACGGCAACAATCGTGCCGCGCTCGGCGAGCGCAACGACATCCGCCATCGACTCGAGACGCTGACGCCGCGCGAACGCGAAGTGCTCGATCTGGTCGTGCACGGCAAGGCGAACAAGGTCATCGCCGGCGATCTGAAGCTGAGCCAGCGCACGGTGGAAATCCATCGTGCACGCGTGATGGAGAAGATGCAGGCATCGTCGCTCGCACACCTCGTGCGCATGGTGCTCGAAGTCGGGCAGGCGTAAGGAGCGAGAGAATTGCCGCAAAAGACCGCAAAAAAGAAAGCGATTTTTTCGAACCATGATTTCTTTTATGCGGTCTTTGCGGCCTCTCGTTTTCTTCTCTATTGATTGATGCGTTGCGAGCACACGCACGACTCGCCTACCTCATTCCATCAACGCCGTTTCATCGCATCACTTACTCTTGCGGCATTGCACTTGCGGTGCGTGCGTTGCATGACGCGCTTTGCATATTCTTTTTAAGTACAAGTGCGAATTTCTCGCGAGGGGTCGCAAGCAGAAACATAGCGCCCATGCGACCACGGCCCTCAAGCGATTCCACCGCCCCCAATCCTCCCTGCGGCTCGGATGTCTCTTGGATAGTGGCCGTGGCCGCTTTTTTTGTTTCAGAGCCTCCGTGGTCACACGCCCCATCGTTGCAGTAATCGAAGCCGACGCAAGGGACCGCCGAACGCTTTGCTCGCTGCTCAGCCCGCTCGATGCCGAGATCCGTGATTTCGACAGCGCCGAGAGCTATCTCGCCGGTCGCAACGGCGCGCTGGGCTGTCTGATTACCGAAGTCGCATTGCCCGGCATGTCGGGTCTCGATCTGTTGCGCGTGCTGCGCGCCAACGGCACGACGCCGCCCATCATCCTGCTCGGTGAAGAATCCGATGTGCGCGCCGCGGTGACGGCGATGCGCGAAGGTGCAGTCGATTTCATCGAGAAGCCGCACGTGGATATCGCGATCCTGCGACGTGTGGCGTACCTGCTGGATCATCAGCAGGG
>NZ_DAINNK010000023.1:0-10575 GCF_036735925.1 Povalibacter sp. | reverse complement strand
CCAACTCCGCGCGCGGATCGAACGGCAATTCGGTCTGCATCCGTTCGTAGAGTTCCTTCGCCTTCTCCGTATCCGCCGGCGGCAGCACGATCTTGAGGATCACGTACTGATCGCCGGGCGTCGGTCCGGGCAGGCCGCGTCCGCGCAGTCGCAGCTTCTGGCCGGCCTTGGCGTTCGGCGGAATGCGCAGATCGACCGTACCGGCCAACGTGGGTGTCGGCACCGTGGCGCCGAGTGCCGCTTCCCACGGCGCGATCGGCAACGTCAGCGTGATGTCGCGTCCTTCGGCCTGGAACAGTCGATGTGGCTTGAAGCCGATCTCCAGGTACAGATCGCCCGCGCGACCGCCGCCGGCGCCAGGACTGCCCTGACCGCCGAGACGGATCTTCTGTCCTTCGATCACGCCGGCAGGAATCGTGACCTTGAGCGTGCGCGGTTTGACCGTGACGCGACCCTGCTCGTCGAGCTGCGGCGCCTTGAGTTCGATGGTGTGCGCGCCGCCGCGGAAGGCGTCTTCGAGATCGATGGCGATCTTCGCTGCGTGATCTTCGCCGGCGGATTCGAAACCGCCGCCGAAGCCGCCGCGCTGGCCGCGAAACGGGCTGTGTGCGCCGAAGAGCGAGGAGAAGAAATCGCTGAAGCCGGAATCCTCGCGACCGCCGAAGTTCGTCGTGAATTCGAAGTCGCGACCCCAGTCGGGCGGCGGCGTGAAGTTCTGACCCTGTCGCCAGTTCGAGCCGAGCTGATCGTAGGCGGCGCGCTTTTCCGGATCCTTGAGGACTTCGTAGGCTTCCTGCACTTCCTTGAACTTCGTTTCGGCGTTCGCTTCCTTGCTCACGTCCGGATGGAATTTGCGCGCGAGCCGCCGGTAGGCCTTCTTGATGTCCTCCGGTTTCGCGTCGCGCTCGACGCCCATGATCTTGTAATAGTCCTTGTAATCCATAGCCTCGCCTGTGAAAGCGCTGGATACCTCGAAACGACAGCGGGGAATGTAGCGCCAGAACTGATGGCGCGATGCAGGAATTTCAAGGCTGCGCGGGCGCGCGGACTTCTGCTAACGCGAGGCGTTCGACGCGCGGCGGCGTCGCAGTCCGGCGAGCGCGCCGAGGAAGGCCAGCCACAGCGCATCGATCGAGCCGCCGCCGTTCCGCGGCCCCTGGCTGGGCGTGCTCACGGCGTCGGGCGCCTTCGGATCGATGACGAGCGTGCCGTCGCCCAGGTTGTTGGCGGTCTGCGTTTCGTCGGGTGCGAAGACCCGCGCCGAAATCGAATTGCTGCCGAGCACGTCACTGGCCATCTTCAGATTCACCACGCGGCTGCCGCCGGCGGGAATGTCGCCTACCGAGCATTGCACGCGACCGACGGGACTCGCGGTGCAGGTGCCGCCGACGACGAATGCCTCCCGGATCGATACCACCGGAGGCACTTCCAGCGTGGCGCTGCTGCCGTAGGCGATCGAACCGCCCTTGTTGGTGATGGTCAATGCCCAGTCGAACGACTCGCCGACGACGTGATTGCTCGTGCCGAGGTCGGCCGGTATTTCCAGATCGGGGGCGATCAGGGGCAGCAGGCAGTTTGCGGATGCGATGCGCGGTCGCATCTGCGCAAGGCTGCAGTCGGAGAACGATGAGACATTCGTGCCGACGGACGGCGACATGAGGTACTGACCCGTCGCCGTGTTCGTGCATGCGCCGCTTCCGTCATGGGGGGCGCCGAACACATGCCCGATCTCGTGCGCGGTGACGAGGGCGTCGAGCGTGGTGAAGGTGCTGGTCTGCGTGAGACCGGTGCTGTATTGCGCGTCGCAGAGGCGACCGTTGAAAGCGATGCCCACGGTGGAGCCGTCCAGATCGCGTCCGGTGAACAGGTGCGTCAGTCCACGGGCGCGCAGGACGGGCGTGCTCCGGCGCAGTCGTCCCAGGTCCTCGATGAGATTGCTGGCATTCACGGTGGTCGAGAGCCGGCCGGCGACGTCGTCGTCGCCGATGTTCATCGTCGGCACCTGGATCTCGACCTGCAGCTGCGAGCTGTAGATGCCGTCGACGATGTTGATGCGGTTCAGGATCTCGTCGCGCGCCTGCTGATCGCTGGCGTAGCGATTGCGGAAGAGGGCATCGGCGATCGCGGAAATCTCCAGCCGCAGCGTGGCGCCCGCGGCCTGCATGATCACCGGCGTGCTCTTCAATTCATGCAGCATCTGCGTGTACGCCGCCTTGCCCGACATGCCCGCGGCGGGGTCATCGCTGCAGAAGGTGGTGCCGGCGGGCACTTCGGTGTCCGACAGCCGGAAGATGACCGTGTCGTCCGTGTCTGCCGCCGGGTCGACGGCGGCGGCGGAATCCACCAGGTACAGCTCGCGTCCGTCCCAGAATGCCCCGCGGATGGTCTGGCCTTTCGCGCTCAGCCGCGCCCAGGAGCCGGGTACGTTTTCGACCGTGCCCTGATACAGCGACAGAGATGGGCCTTCGGCGGATACCGCGGGTGTCAGGCGTTCGTTGGGTTCCAGCAGCAGGCTGAAGCGGCGTCCGAAGGCGTCGAACCTGAAGGTGCGAAGACTGCCGGCCGACGGTTTGGCCGATCCGTTCACGACAACGGGCAGCGGGTGAAACGGTTCATGGGCAAGGATGCGCAGGGGGCCGGCGTCTGCCGCCATCGCACCCGCAGGCAGCGCAAGCGCGGCGCACACAGCGATGCCCGGCCACCCGCCGGCGATACCTCCCCTGCCTATCCGCATCCCACGCCCTTCGGAAAATGAATCGAGTTTGTGTTTTCCCACACCGGAGCCGGATCAACAAGGAGATCCGTCGCAAAGCCAAGCGTCGCCAGAGTAGGTAAATTGACTCGGGAAATCAGACTGTTGCTCAACGGAGACGGACACGCAGGGCCACATCCCTCGGGCATGCCTTGAGCCGATCCCCACAAATTCGCGTCCTTCGCCGCCACTGCGCGAGCGGCGGCAGACGTCGCACCAGTACCGAGCGAAGGGCTTTTTCTCCGCTCGAACTTGGTGCGTCACGGATGCGATTTTGTTCGCCGGCGCCCGGCGTGCCGGGTAGAAACTTCGCTGCAACGCACGGCATGGAACGTGCATTGCAAAGCCACGCTGCGGCAAGTCAGTTATTCTGGCCACGACAAACCGGCTGCCAGCAGCGGCCGACCAAAAACCCAATTTGAGTCCCGCACTTCGAGACAGGAGCCACGGGGAAAATGAAACTTATCAGCGCCATCATCAAACCCTTCAAACTCGACGACGTGCGTGCCGCACTTTCGGAGATCGGCGTCTCGGGCATGACCGTCACCGAAGTCAAAGGCTTCGGCCGCCAGCGCGGACACACCGAGCTGTATCGCGGTGCCGAATACGTCGTCGATTTCGTCCCGAAGACCCGTATCGAAGTTGCCGTGAAGGATGCACTGGTCGATCAGGTCACCGAAGCCATCATCAATGCCGCGAAGACCGGCAAGGTGGGCGACGGCAAGATCTTCATCACCGATCTGGAGCGCGTACTGCGCATCCGCACCGGCGAAGCGGACGATCAGGCCCTCTGATCTGCTGCCTTGATTGCAGGGCGGCGGCCACTGCGCCGCCCTGCGCTGTCGTCCTGAGCCGTCGCCGATCCTGCGCGACGGCACCGACTTGAGCAAAGTCCCGGCTGGACGTCCCGGACGCGGCGTCCCTAGACTCGTGCGGCACCCTGCAGGCGAGTCTCCCGATGACACATGCGATCCGTTTTCACGCCCATGGCGACCCCGACGTCCTGCGCTGGGAATCGGTGGACGTCGGTAGTCCCGGCGCCACCGAAGCGCTCGTCCGCCACACCGCCGTCGGCCTCAACTTCATCGACGTCTACGAACGCACCGGCCTGTACGCGTCGCAGTTGCCGGCCACGCCGGGACACGAAGCCGCCGGCGTGATCGAAGCCGTCGGCGCACGCGTGAAAGGTTTCGCGCCCGGCGATCGCGTGGCCTATGCCGCCGGCGGTGGGGGTGCGTATTCACAGTTGCGGGTGATGCCGGTGGAGCGGCTGGTCAAACTGCCGGCCGGTATCGACGACGTCCAGGCCGCGGCGGTCATGCTGAAAGGCCTGACCGTGCAGGCGCTGCTGCGACAGGTGCATCGGGTTCGCAAGAGCGACACTCTCGTGATCCACGCGGCGGCGGGCGGCGTCGGCACGATCGCCGTGCAATGGGCCAGGCATCTCGGCGCGACGGTCATTGCCATCGTCGGCTCGGAGGCGAAGGCGAACGTCGTGCGTTCGCTCGGTGCCGATCATGTGTTGCTGTTGCAGGACGACTGGGTGGCGCGCGTCAGGTCGATCACACGCGGTCGCGGTGCCCACGTCGTCTATGACTCCGTCGGCAAGGACACGTTCTTCGGCTCGCTCGACTGTCTTCGTCCGCGCGGACTGATGGTGTCTTATGGAAATGCTTCCGGCCCGGTCCCGCCGGTCGCGCCGCTGGAACTCGGCAAGCGCGGATCGCTGTACCTCACACGACCGACGCTCTTCCACTTCATCTCGACCCGCAGCGCCTTGCAGCGTGCTGCGGATGAACTCTTCGATCTCGTCGGCCGGTCGGTCATCAGCGTGCGCGTAGGACAGACCTACCCGCTGCAGGATGCCGCGCGTGCGCATCGCGACCTGGAATCGCGGCAGACGACCGGCTCGACCGTGCTGCTGGTATGACGCAGTTCATCTTTCCGTGATCGGCGCCCAGGCCGGTTGACTCGTCACACGATCGCACCACGCGCGCACTCCCGGGTACGGCTGCAGATCGAAACCGCCTTCGTGCGCCACGTGGGTGTAGGCGTACAGACAGATGTCCGCCAGCGAGTAACGGTTGCCGACCAGGTAGTCGCGATCGCGCAGGGTGTCCTCGAGCACGTCCAGCGCCGCGTAGCCGCTCTTCTTTTTTTCGATGAGCTTTTCGCCGAGTTCCGCGCGCGTCTTGCGCAGGACGTGAGCCCAGAAGCGCACGGTGCCGATGTTCGGCTCGACGTGATACTGCTCGAAGCACATCCATTGCCACATGCGTGCGCGATCGAAGGGATCGTCCGGAATGAGATCCGTGCCTTCCGCGAGGAAGGACACGATGGCGTGGCTTTCCGGAAGAAAGCCCTTGCCCGGCACTTCGAGGACGGGAATGCGGCCGTTCGAATTCTTCGCCAGGAACTCGGGCGTGCGCGATTCGCCCCTGATGATGTCGACTTCGATCAGTTCGTATTCCAGGCGCAGGCGTTTGAGCACCAGCCGGGCCTTGTACCCGTTGCCGGAGGGCAGGTAGTCGTAGAGGCGATACATCGTCACTCCCTTTGGCAAGCCACGTGCGTGACTTCCCTATGCGCAGCCCGAGGCTGCGGTCGGTGCACCCGCCAGCGGAAGCATCCTGCCCGATGCCTCGCCGAATCGAATCATGGAGATCCCGGACGTGCCGGGGGCGGCTGTCATGCCGCGCGTTGCCGATCGTGACTTGTTGCGTGGAGCGCCGTTGCTCTTCGCATCACGCGCGGAGCGTCGTGGCTCCGCGAAGAATCGCCAGTGCGCCGCTACGCACTACTTCAAGGACTTCGCCGAAGCTCCCCACCTCGGCAACGAACCGGTTGATCTGCGACTCGCTATCAGTGAGTTCGACGGTAAAGCTTTCCGCTTCGTCCGACAAGACCCGCGCGCCGGCCTTCCCGACCGACTCGCGCAGACGCACGAGCAGGCTCGGCGGTACGCGCAACTTGATCAGCAGCAGTTCGCGCTCCACGTGCTGATCGCTGGTCATGTCATCGACATTGACGACGTCGATCAGCTTGAGCGACTGATTGACGATCTGCTGCACCACCGCTTCCGAGCCGCTCGTGACCAGCGTGAGGCGCGAAACGGTCGGATCGTCCGTCGGGGCGACGTTCAGCGATTCGATGTTGTAGCCGCGCGTGGCAAACAGGCTCGTGACGCGCGTCAGCGCGCCGACTTCGTTCTGCAGCAGGATGGAAATGATGTGGCGCTTGGTCGTCGTCATTCCTGGAATTCCTCGAACGGGCGGTCCCTGGGCCTGCAATGGCGGACGGCGAGCATACGGGAAGAAGCGGAAATTGCCAGAATCATGCAGCGGCCGGGCCTGCCGCGACGCGTAATTCCCCGCCGAAATGGACGCTGGGGGAAGGATGCTGCTAGGCTTCTTTGCAGTGCATTAGCGACGCCCAGGGCCCTGACAGGCCGCCTCCCATTCCTTGAAATCCATCGGGCCCGCATTGCGGACCCACCGACGGAAACCAACAGTCGTGAAATACGGTCAAGCCGCGCTCAACGCCAGCGCTCATCCGCTTGCCGGGCAGCAGATGTCCGGCGCCGACATCATCGTCCAGGTATTGGCCGACGAGGGCGTCGATATCGTCTTCGGCTACAGCGGCGGCGCGATCCTGCCCACCTACGACGCGATCTTCGTCTACAACCAGCAGCGGACCGGCGCCGGCCAGCAGCAGATGCCGCTGATCGTTCCTGCGAACGAGCAGGGCGCCGGCTTCATGGCGGCGGGCTACGCGCGTGCGAGCGGCAAAGTCGGCGTGTGCATGGTGACGTCCGGTCCCGGCGCGACCAACACCGTCACGCCGGTGCGCGATTGCATGGCCGATTCGATTCCCATCGTCGTGATCTGCGGCCAGGTGCCCACCGCCGCGATCGGCAGCGATGCCTTCCAGGAAGCGCCGGTCGCCAGCATCATGGGCTCGGTCGCGAAGCACGTGTTTCTCGTCACCGACGCGACCAAGCTCGAAGCCACGGTGCGTACCGCCTTCGAGATCGCGCGCACCGGCCGTCCCGGCCCGGTCGTCATCGATATCCCGAAAGACGTGCAGAACTGGCGCGGCGCATTCCAGGGTACCGGCCGCCTGCCGGTCGCCGGTTATCGGCATCGCATGAACCGGCTCGTACGCAACGTGCTGTCGGACGACCAGTGCGCCGAATTCTTCCGCCGGCTCGGCGCGGCGGAACGACCGCTGATCTACGCGGGCGGCGGCGTCATCAATTCCGAAGGCTCGGATGCGCTGCGCGAATTCGCGCTGGAATTCCAGATTCCCGTGGTGACGACGCTGATGGGACTCGGCGCGTTCGACACGATGCATCCGCTGTCGATGCGCATGCTCGGCATGCACGGCGCCGCCTTCGCCAACTATGCCGTCGACGATTGCGACTTCCTGTTCGCGCTCGGCGCGCGCTTCGACGATCGCGTCGCCGGCAATCCGCCCAAGTTCGCGCCGAAGTCCAGGTGCATCGCGCAGATCGACATCGACGCCTCCGAGATCAACAAGGTCAAGCCGGTGCAGTGGCACCACGTGGGGCTGCTTCAGGAAGCCCTGCGCGCACTGCGCAACTACGGCCGTCGCGTCAGCTTCCGTCGCGACTGGTCGGCCTGGCACAGGCACTGCGCCGACCTGCGCGCGAAGCATGCGATGAACTACGACCGCGCCAGCGAACTGGTGCAGCCGTACTACGTGATCGAAGAGATCAACAAGCTGACGAAAGGCCAGGCCATCATCAGCACCGGCGTCGGCCAGCATCAGATGTGGGCCGCGCAGTACTTCGATTTCGCACAGCCGCGCCTGTGGCTGACCTCGGGCAGCATGGGTACGATGGGTTTCGGCCTGCCGGCCGCGATCGGCGCGCAGTTCGCACGACCCGACCGCTTGGTCATCGACATCGACGGCGACGCCAGCGTCCGCATGAACGTCGGCGAACTGGAAACGGTGACGACCTACGATCTGCCCGTCAAAGTCATCGTGCTCAACAACTGCGGCGACGGCATGGTGAAGCAGTGGCAGAAGCTGTTCTTCAAGGGCCGGCTTTCGGCGAGCGACAAATCGCTGCACAAGAAGGACTTCATCAAGGCCGCGCAGGCCGACGGCTTCAAGTTTGCGGTGCGCCTCGATCGCAACGAGGACGTGCCGCGGGTCGTGCGCGAGTTCATCGAGTTCAAGGGTCCGGCGTTCCTCGAAGTCATGATCGACCCGGATGCCGGCGTCTACCCAATGGTCGGTCCCGGCCAGGCCTACGATGAAATGATCACCGGCGATCACATCGTCTCGCGTCACAAGACGGAAATCCGCACGCCGGATGCGTCGGAAATGTTCTGAGAGACGCGACCCATGCGCTACCTCCACACCATGGTCCGCGTGACCGATCTCGATGAATCGCTGAAGTTCTATTGCGATGCGCTCGGCCTGCGCGAGCTGCGGCGCTACGAGAACGAGAAGGGCCGGTTCACGCTGGTGTTTCTCGCGGCGCCCGGCAATGACGAGGCGCAGGTCGAACTGACCTGGAACTGGGATGCGGAGAATTACGGGATCGGCCGCGCCTTCGGCCATCTCGCCTACGAGGTGGACGACATCTACGCCACCTGCCGGCACCTGATGGATCGCGGCATCACCATCAACCGACCGCCGCGCGACGGTCGCATGGCGTTCATCCGCTCGCCCGACCGGATTTCCGTGGAGCTGCTGCAGAAAGGCGCTTCGTTACCCGTGTGCGAACCCTGGGTCTCGATGCCGAACTCCGGCGAGTGGTGAGAGCGACTCCGGCTCGCTGCTCGCTGCCTTCGTCATGTCCATTCCTGCTCCCTTCCAGCCCATCTTCCGCGTCAGTCCCGTGATCGAAATGATCGGGCCGGTGTACTCGCACGGTTCGGGGCGCGATCTGGTCATCGGCCTGCGGGCGCAGCCGAAGCACTGCAATCTGCGCGGCCACGTTCACGGCGGGGTGTTCGCGACGCTCGCGGACATCGCACTCGGCTACACGCTGGCGTTCTCGTCCGATCCGCCCGCCGGTTATGTCACCGTCAATCTCGCCATCGATTACGCGGGCACGGCGCATGTCGACGACTGGCTCGAAGTGCGCACGGACGTGCAGCGCCAGGGCAAGCGGCTCGCGTTCGCGAACGCGTACATCCACGTGGGAGAAGAGCGGATCGCACGCGCCAGCGGCGTGTTCATGGCCTCCGACTGGCCGGCGGCGGCGAGTCCGACACGTTAGGGCGTGAAGATCCCCATCAGCATCGGCTTCGCGTAGAGATCGGTCGCCGCCGACAGCGGCGCCTGCGGAACCCACCAGCTGATTTCCGCCGACGCATTGAGCGTCATGGTCAGCATCTGCGCCGCGATGAACGGATCGACGGCGCGGATGCAGCCGGTGGCGATGCCATCGGAAATGATCGAGGCGAAACGGTCGGACACGCGATTCGACTTGCGCACCATCTCATAGCGAATCGCCAGCGGCACGGCAGACAGCGCCGAGGTGCGCAGCAGCGGACCGCGATCTGAAAGCTGATAGGCCATCAAGGTCGCGGCGATGGTCGAGAGCTTCCACCAGTGATTCTCCGCGCGCCCCGTGACGGCACGCTGGATGCGACGGATGGCCTCGAAGCTGCGATCGAAGCACTCGACCACGAGATCGTCCTTCGCTTCGTTGTGGTGATAGAACGAGCCCTTGGTCACGTTCAGACGCGCCGAAATCTTTTCGACCGAGGCGCCGCGATAGCCGCGCTCGTTGATCAGGCGCGTTGCCGCGATCAGGAAGGTTTCGCGCGGCGTGGGTTGCGGTTCGGTCGGCGCCAGGATGTCCTGCAGCGACAGCGCCACCGGATTCCATTCGCGTCCCGTGCCGGCGAGGCCGCAGGCGAAGAGATCGAACATGCGGTCGCGGATCCGGTCGTAATCCTCCACGTCGTAGCGCGGCAGCCACGCGACGGTCCAGAAGATCTGTTCCGCAATCAGGTGCGCGCGCGAGCGGCGGTTGTTGTCGTCGAGCCAGGGAAATTCGTCGTCGCCGAACAGCTGGCAGACCTTGCCGAAGAAGCGCATGTACGCGTCGACCACGACCGTACGCTGCGGCCGCTGCAGCGAACGGATGTCGTTGAACATGGGCACCGGATGCCCGTCGCCGGCGGCGATGCGCCGATTCAGATCGAGCCACAGGTCCAGGAACCGCCGCAGCCGCGATCGCGCATCGGATTCCTGCAATGCCTGCGTGATCAGCGCATCGAACTGTGCGATGCCTTCGAGGAAGCACGCGACGGCGAGATCTTCCTTGCGCTTGAAGTAATAAGTGACGCTCGTGGTAATCAGCCCGACGCTCGCGGCCACGTTCGCGAGCGTCATGCCTTTGATGCCGTCGCGATTCAGGATCCCGCTGGCGGCTGCCACGATGGCGAGCTTCTTGCGCGCATAGCGCGCGGTCGCCGCCGTGGGTTTTACGGTGTCCTTCGCGGTGAGGCTGTCTTCGCTGGTTGCCATGATCTCGTGGGGAGCTTGCTGCCCGTCGCTGGGCCGATGCGCTCGTTGCCGCCATGTCATCCGTTGTTGGCGGCCAGTTTCCTCGCGCGGAGGCGGTTCTGGCAACAGGCGAAAACAAAAAGGGCGGAACCGACGTTCCGCCCTTCGGATGCCTCAGGCACCGTTTCGCGATCAGAAGATCTCGAACAGTCCCGCGCCGCCCATGCCGCCGCCGATGCACATGGTGACGATGCCGTACCTGGCGCCGCGACGCTTGCCTTCGATCAGCAGGTGTCCCGTCATGCGGGCGCCCGACATGCCGTAGGGAT
>NZ_DAINNK010000022.1:55794-59742 GCF_036735925.1 Povalibacter sp. | reverse complement strand
CCGAAGCCGCTGGTCGGCGACAACGGCAGCGGCATGCACGTGCACCAGTCGATCTCGAAGGACGGCAAGCCGCTGTTCGCAGGCGACAAGTACGCCGGCCTGTCGGATCTGGCGCTGTACTACATCGGCGGCATCATCAAGCACGCCAAGGCCATCAACGCGTTCACCAACGCCAGCACCAACAGCTACAAGCGCCTGGTGCCGGGCTTCGAAGCGCCCGTGATGCTGGCGTACTCGGCTCGTAACCGTTCGGCCTCCATCCGTATTCCGTGGGTGGCGAATCCGAAGGGCCGTCGCATCGAAGTGCGCTTCCCGGATTCGACGGCGAATCCGTACCTCGCCTTCGCCGCGATGCTCATGGCCGGTCTCGACGGCATCCAGAACAAGATCCACCCGGGCGAAGCCGCGGACAAGGATCTGTACGACCTGCCACCGGAAGAAGCCAAGAACATTCCGGAAGTCTGCTACTCGCTGGAGCAGGCGCTCGAGTCGCTCGACAAGGATCGCGGCTTCCTCAAGGCAGGCGGCGTCTTCACCGACGACGTCATCGATGCCTACATCGGCCTGAAGATGCAGGAAGTGACCAAGGTGCGCATGTCCACGCACCCGCTGGAGTTCGAGCTGTACTACAGCGTGTAACTCACACGGACGCCGGATCGGCAACGATCCGGCGTCCGCTCTGTTTCAAGGAGGCGGTGACGCCGTTCACACAATGTCGTTGCCGCTTTTGTCAGGTCGGAGCGAAGCGGATATGCTCGATCCCCATGCGCACTACCCTGTTGCTGCTCGCATTTCTCGCGGGTCCTGCCCTTGCAGGGCAGACAGTGTGGAAGTGGGTGGACTCCGACGGGGTGACTCACTACGCCGATCGCCCCGTGCCGGGGGCGACGCGGATGGAGCTGAGCACGGGCTCTTCGCTGCCGAGCGCGAATACTCCTTCATACGGTTCTTCTTCCAGCAGTTCGACGCCCGCCGACAGTGGGCCGGCGTATCGCAACTTCGAAATCTGGAAGCCCTCGCCAGAAGAAACCATCGCCAACACTGGCGGCCAGGTCACCGTGAACATACGGACGGAACCGGGGCTGGCGCCCGGCCACACCTTGAACCTGTATCTGGATGGCCGGCTGGTCGAAGGCTTTCCGGGCAACACGACTTCCTTCGACCTGACCGGTGTAGCCCGGGGCGAACACACCGTGATCGCCACCGTGACCGATTCGGGTGGCAACAGGATCCAGGAAACCGAACGGGTGGTGTTCTACGTGCGGCAGGAATCCGCAGCGCAGCCGCCGACGGGTCCTGCCCTCCGTCCGCCGCCGAAGCCGCAACCGCGTGCCGGCAACAAGATGCCTGCGTCGCAGCCGACTTACGCTGCGCTGAATCCCGCGGTGTCTGCCGCAAAGATCGATCCGGCGACCAATCGACCGGTCGTGCAGAAACCGGCGGTCAAACCGTCGACGCCCAAGCCGGGCAAGTAACCCGTCCTTCTCTCCGCCGACTTCGCGCGCGCGCTGTCGCGTGCACGGTCCGTCGTCACACCTGCCAGGTGGCGGGGTGACGGGCGCCATGGTTGCACACGCAACGAGCATCGGCCGGCGCGCCATGGCAGATCCCGATCGCATTCTCGACAGTCTCAGTACGAGCATCCTGATCGTCGACGATGCGCAGACCCTTCTCTATTTGAATGTCGCCGCCGAAACACTGTTCGGCGTGAGTCGCAATCAGGTACGTGGCCGGCCGGTCGCCGAACTGCTGGTCGACGCGACGGCGCTGACTCTCGTCGTCGAACGCGCGATGGAAACCTGGCGACCGATCTCGCGCCGCGAACTGGCATTGCGACCGGTCAACGGCGACGGCGAGTTGATCGTCGACTGCAATGTCGCGCCGTATGAAGAGCCCGGAACGCCCGGCGCGGCGCTGATCGAAATCAGCGACGGCACGCAGCACCAGCGCATCACCCGCGAGAATGCATTGCTGACCCAGATCGGCGGCAGCCGCGCCATGATCCGGCAGCTCGCGCACGAGATCAAAAATCCGCTCGGCGGCCTGCGCGGCGCGGCGCAGCTGCTCGAACGCCAGCTCGGCGATGCGGCGATGCGCGAGTACACCTCCGTCATCATCAGCGAAGCGGATCGTCTCGCGACGCTGGTCGATACGCTCCTGGGTCCGGGTCATCACCCGCGCAAGGAGTCGGTCAACATCCACGAACTGCTGCAGCACGTCGGTCACCTGCTGGCTGCCGATGCGCCGCCGAACGTGTCGGTGGAGCGCGATTACGATCCGAGCCTGCCGCCGCTGCTGCTCGACCGGCACCAGATCATCCAGGCGATGCTCAATCTCGGGCGCAACGCCGTGCAGGCGCTCTCGCAGAACGGCGGCCGGATCATCCTGCGCACGCGGGCGCTGACGAATCAGAACATCGGCACGAAACGCTATCGCCTGGTCGCGTGCATCCAGTTCGAAGACACCGGCCCGGGCGTTCCCGAACAGCTGCGCGACACGCTCTTCTATCCGCTCGTGACGGGACGCCCCGACGGCACCGGCCTCGGCCTCGCCGTCGCCCAGGATCTCGCCAGTCGCCACGATGGCCTGATCGAGTTCGAAAGCCGCCCCGGTCTGACCACCTTCACCATCCTGCTGCCATTCCATGCTCCAGATGCCCGTCAAGCCTCTTAATGTCTGGCTCGTCGACGACGATGCCTCCATCCGCTGGGTGCTCGAGCGCGCGCTGCGCCAGGGAGGCATGGCGCCGACCGCGTTCGATCACGCCGACTCGGCGCTCGCGGCGTTGCGACGCGATCGACCCGATGTGTTGATCACCGACATTCGCATGCCCGGCCGCAGCGGCCTCGAACTGCTGACCGAGATTCACGACAGCCAGCCGCAACTGCCGGTGATCGTGATGACGGCGCACTCGGATCTCGACAGCGCCGTCGCCGCGTACCAGGGCGGCGCCTTCGAATACCTGCCGAAGCCGTTCGACATCGATCAGGCCGTCGACCTGGTGCGTCGCGCAGCCCAGCAGAAGGAACGCGTCGAAGAAGTCAGCACCGAATCGCGCCGCATTCCCGAAATGCTGGGACAGGCGCCGGCGATGCAGGAAGTGTTTCGCGCCATCGGCCGGTTGTCGCGCTCCAGCATGACCGTGCTGATCACCGGCGAATCCGGCACGGGCAAGGAACTGGTCGCCCGCGCCTTGCATCGTCACAGCCCGCGCGCCAGCAAGGCCTTCATCGCGCTGAACACGTCCGCATTCACTGCGGATCTGCTCGAGTCCGAACTGTTCGGTCACGAAAAAGGTTCGTTCACCGGCGCCGATGCACTGCGTCGCGGCCGCTTCGAACAGGCCGACGGCGGCACGCTGTTCCTCGATGAAATCGGCGACATGTCGCCGCAGCTGCAGACCCGCCTGCTGCGCGTACTGGCCGAAGGCGAGTTCTATCGCGTCGGCGGCCAGGTGCCCGTGCGCGTCGATGTGCGCGTGATCGCAGCCACGCACCAGGCGCTGGAAGAACGCGTGAAACAGAACATGTTCCGCGAGGATCTGCTGCACCGCCTGAACGTGATCCGCATCGAAGTACCGCCGCTGCGCCAGCGTCGCGAAGACATTCCGGAACTGATCCTTCACTATCTCGACGCGGCCGCCATCGAACTCGGTGTCGAATCGAAGACGCTGTCGCCGGAAGCGATGGCCGTACTGTCGAGCTTCGACTGGCCCGGCAACGTCCGCCAGCTCGTCAACACCTGTCGCCGACTCACCGTGACTGCGCCCGGCCGCGAGATCAAGGCCGAAGACATTCCCACCGATCTCGGCGGTGCTCCCGGCCCCGCACGACTGCAGGACGAGTGGACGCGCCAGCTCACGAGCTGGGCGGACAAACGTCTCGCTGCCGGCGAAACGCCGCTGCTCGACGATGCGATGCCGGAGTTCGAACGCACGCTGATCCGCGC